>NZ_JBHXKA010000007.1:0-115099 GCF_042722885.1 Streptomyces sp. NPDC058401 | reverse complement strand
GCCCCGGACCGTTCCGAATCGAACGAGCCGGGGCGCGGGCCCTCGTACGTACGGCGGACGTCCGGTGCCGTTGGGTGAAGTTGGGGGGTTAGCCGAAGACCACGCAGGTGGCGGCGGGCACCGACACCGAGCCGGCCCGGCGCGGTTCGCCCGTCACCGGGTCCACGTCGAACCAGGTGACGTCGCCGGAGCGCTCGTTGGCCGCGTACAGACGGCGCCCCGACGGGTCGGCGGCGAGGTCGCGCGGCCAATTGCCTCCACACGGCACGGTGCTCGCGAGCTGCGGCTTCTCCGCGCCGTCGGCGAGCGAGAAGGTCGCGATGGTGTCGGCTCCGCGGACGGCCGCCCAGACGAAACGGCCGTCGGCGGAGGCCACGACCGCCGAGGGGTAGGCCCGTGCGGCCCCTGGAGCGCCCGTGGAGGCGACCGGAACCTCGGCGACCGGTTCCAGCTCGCCGGACTCCCCGTTCCAGCGGCAGACGGTCAGCTGCGGCTCCAGCTCGTGCAGTACGTAGACCACCTCGCCGGAGGGATGGAAGGCGAGGTGCCGGGGGCCGGTCCCGGCGCGCAGCGCGGTCTCGGCGTGCAGCTCCGGGGCTCCGGTGGCGGGGTCGAGGGCGCAGATCCGTACCGAGTCGGTGCCGAGGTCGACGCTGAGCACCCAGCGGCCACCGGGGGCGGGCAGCACCTGGTGGGCGTGCGGGCCCTGCTGCCGGCCGGAGTCCGGGCCGGAGCCCTGGTGGGCCAGTACGGCGGCGGGCTCCCCGATCGAGCCGTCGTCGGCGAGCGGGAGGCTGCTGACGCTGCCGGAGGTGTAGTTGGCGGTCAGCAGCCGGCGCCCGGCCACGCTGAGATGAGTGGGGCCGGAGCCGCCGACGCGGACGACCGCGCCGAGGGGGACGAGCCCCGCGGCGGTGGTCCAGAAGGCACCCACGGCGCCCTCCTCGGCCTCGCTCACGGCGTACAGCACGCCGGTGACGCGCTCGTGGGCCAGGTACGAGGGATCCGCGACGGCGTCCGTGGCCGAGAGCGGGGTCAGCGCTCCGGTGGCCGGATCCACGGCCGCGGTGGTGACACCGCGGCCGCCCCCCGAGGTGAACGAGCCGATCCAGGCCAGGTGTCCGCCGCCGTCGGCCGTACGGTCCGTACCGCCCACACCACTGTCCGCGTCGCCCACGGGAGGCCCCTCTCCGCCGTTCCGGATCCGTTCAGGAGCGACGGTAACAGAAGGTCTAGACCAAATCCCGTCCCTGGGCACGTTCCTGGGCGCCGGGGTGGTGGACGTAGGCGGTCGAGCTCGGCCGGTCCTCGTAGGTGCGGTGGAAGACCGGGGTCGCCGACCCGGAGATGGGCGGGACGATCCAGGACCAGTCCGCGCCCACGTCACGGCCCTTGCGCTCCTCCTTCTCCAGGTGGGTCAGGAAGCGCCGGGACTCGGTGTGGTGGTCGGCGATGGTGACCTTGGCCCGGTCGAAGGAGTGCAGCACCGCCCGGTTGAGCTCGACGAGGGCGCGGTCCTTCCAGAGGGAACGGTCGCTGGCGGTGTCGAGGCCCATGCGGCGGGCGACCGCGGGCAGCAGGTTGTAGCGGTCGGTGTCGGCGAGGTTGCGGGCGCCGATCTCGGTGCCCATGTACCAGCCGTTGAAGGGCGCCGCCGGGTAGTGGATGCCACCGATCTCCAGGCACATGTTGGAGATCGCGGGTACGGCGTGCCAGCGCAGGCCCCAGTCCGACCAGCCGTCACCGCCCGCCGCTCCGTCGGGGTGCTCGATGGGCACCTCCAGCACGGCGTCCGGCGGGACGTCGAACCAGCGGGGTTTGTCGTCGACCCCCTGGACGACCAGCGGGAGGAGGTCGAAGGGGGTGCCGGCGCCGCGGGACCAGCCCAGGGCGAGCAGGGCGCTCGTGAGTTCGGCGTTGCGGGCGTCGCCGACGGTTATCGAGGGGTGGTCGCCGTAGCCGGCGTACCGGACCAGCTGTTCGCTCCAGATGACCGGGCCGGGACGGTCGGGGGCGTCGGGGGCGAAGACCGTGATGGTGGGCCGGACCCGGCCGCCGTTGGTGGCCTCGCGCAGGTGCTCGAAGCACTCCTCGGCGATCCCGTCGGCGTCGGTGAGCCCGCGGCGGTCGCGGACGCGCAGCGAGTTCCAGTACAGCCTGCCTATGCAGCGGTTGCTGTTGCGCCACGCGACGCGGGCGCCGTGCTCCAGCTCCTCGGGAGTGTGCCGGTACGTACCCGTCTCGGCGAGCTCGGCCCGCACGGCGGCGAGCCGCTCGCGCGGATCACGCGCACCCGCGCTGCCGGCGTGCTCCCTGTGGAACAGCCGAATGAACTCCTCGGCCGCTTCCCACACTTGAGCCGTGCTGGAACGCTCTTGAAGTATTTCCATTCCGGGCGGTAACCCCCTGTCCGATCCGACCAGGTCCACCCCGCGCACCCCGAACGGGCGCCATGCCGGATGAATGTGCAATGAACAATCACCCGTTGTACACGCCGCAGGTCAGCGGCGTACGGAAGGCGCGCCCGGAACACTCCTCCGTGTGATCTTCAGCCATCGGCCTGCGAACGGGACTTGGGGAGTCGTACCATCCGCGGCAGCACCGGACCCCGCGCCAGAGCCGCTACATGGCGGCCCGCGCTCCTTCCAGGTTCTCCCGCACCAGCTGCGCCAGGGGATGACCCGGGCTCAACACCCGCTCGCAGTCGTCCAAGGTGCGCTCGTACAGGGTTACCGCCCGGTCCAGATCGCCGGCCGACTCACATACCCACGCAAGGTTGTTGCGGGACAACAATGTGCTGGGGTGATCCACACCCAACACCCGCTCCCTGTCCACCAGAGTCCGCTCATGCAAAGCCATCGCCCGGTCCAGGTCACCAGCCGACTCATATGTGTACGCGAGGTTGCTGCGGGAGCTCAATGTGTCGGGGTGATCTACACCCAACACCCGCTCCCTGTCCACCAGAGTCCGCTCGAACAGAGGCACCGCCCGATCCAGGTCACCAGCCGACTCATACACAGACGCGAGGTTGTTGCGGGAGCTCAATGTGTCGGGGTGATCTACACCCAACACCCGCTCCCTGTCCTCCAAGGTGAGCTCGAGCAAAGCCACCGCCCGGCCCAGGTCACCAGCCGACTCATATGCGGAACCGAGGTTGCTGCGAGAGCTCAACGTGTCGGGATGATCCGCACCCAACACCCGCCCCCTGTCCACCAGAGTCCGCTCGAACAGAGGCACCGCACGGCCTAGATCACCAGCCGACGCGTACACGTACGCGAGGTTGCTGCGGGAGCTCAACGTGTCGGGGTGATCCACACCCAAGACCCGCTCACAGTCTTCTAAGGTGCGCTCATACAGAGGAACCGCCCGGCCCAGATTCCCAGCCGACTCATACACAGACGCAAGGTTGTTGCGGGAGCTCAACGTATCGGGATGATCCACACCCAACACCCGCTCCCTGTCCACCAATGTGAGCTCGAGCAAAGCCACCGCCCGGCCCAGGTCACCAGCCGACTCATATGCGGAACCGAGGTTGTTGCGGAAGTTCAGCGTCTCCGGGTGATCAACGCCCAGCACGCGCTCGCAGTCTTGCAGGGTGCGCTCGTACAGGGGCACCGCCCGGCCCAGGTCACCCGCCCGCTTACACACGTACGCGAGGTTGTTGCGGGCGCTCAGCGTGGCGGGATGGTCCATGCCCAGAACCCGCTCTCGGGTGGTCAGTACGCGTTCCGCAGCCTGGATGGCGGGGCCGAGTACGCCCTGTCCGCTCTGGTACAAGGCGGCGCGGTTGAGAACGTCGGCTGTGTCCGTGGTGTCCTGGTCGGGGGTGTGGTGGCGGGTGAGGGCCTCTACGTGCGGGAGGAGGGCTCGGCAGCGGGGCCATGTCGCGGGCTGGTCGCCCTCGGCCGGGAAGGCCTGCGCCAGGTGGGCGGTGGCCTGTGTGCGGGCCTGGTCGATGGCTTCCGGGGATCGGTGGGGGTCTTCGGGGTCTGGGGTGCGGGCCAGGGCCTGGACCAGGCGGTGGACGGTCAGGGTGCCGTCGGGGTGGGCGGTGATCATGCTGTAGGCGACTAGTCTTCCCAGCGCGGCGGCGAGTTCGGGCGGTGCGGCCGTGTCGTCCAGCAGGTCGCGGGGGATGCCGGCGGGTGCGTACCAGGCCAGGATCCGCAGGAGGTTCCCGGCGAGGGGCGTGTCGGCCAGCCGGTCGAGGGTCAGGCGCCAGATCCTCGCGACGGTGCGCTCGGAGTCTCCGCCCTCGGCGGTCGCGGCGAACATCGTGGCGGGCCAACGGGCCAGCATGTCGAGGTAGGTTCGGGCGCTCGTGCCAGTCTCCGCGCAGTAGGCGGCGGCCTGCTCGACGGCGAGGGCCAGGTGCCCCAGCTCCGCGCACAGCGCGTCGGCGCCGTCGGTGTCGCGCGTACCGTGGTGGGTCAGGATCCGGGTGAACAGGGCGAGCGATTCGGCCGGTTCGAAGACGTCCAGGCTGACGGTGGCGGCGTGGCGGTGCCATCCGGTCGCGCGCCGGGTGGTGACCAGGAGCCGGCCCCGGTCCGCGACCCTGGCGAGGACCACGCCGATGTCCTCGGCCCGGTCCACGTTGTCCAGGACGACCAGCCAGTCGCCGTGCGCGGCCAGCCATTGCAGCGCGCGCTCCGTCTGGAGCTCGGTGGACAGTTCCTCCAGCCCCGGCTGGAGCGCACGTGCCAGGGAAGCCAGCCCGGCCGCGACCGCGTCCGGTCCGTCGGCGGTGATCCACCACCGCACCCGGCCGGTCGCCCGGTGCGCAGCCCAGTGCGCGGCCAGCGCGGACTTCCCCACGCCGCCCAGCCCGTGCACGGCGTGCAGCACCACGCCGCCCGTACCGCCGGTGAATGCCGTGTCCAACGCGTCCAGCGCCGCGCCGCGGCCGACGAACCCGGCCGCCGCCGGAACGTTGGACACCCCGTGGTCCGCGGCGTCCGCGGGGATCGGCGCGTACGCCTCGGGCGGCAGGGCCCGCTCCGCGTACACCGCGACCGAGTTGACTACGTCCCGGCTCGCCGCGATCGACCCCTGGGAGGCCGTCGGCCCGGGGTGACCCGTCGGCCCCGGGAGGCCCGTCGGCTTCGGGGTTGCCGGGACGGCGTCGGTGGGAGCGCCCGCGGAATCGCCCGCGCGCCGCCACCAGCGGGGCTTCACGGGCCCTGGTGGGCTTCGGATCCGTCGACGTCGCCGCCCGCCGCTACCGATCCGCCGCTCGCGGAGATGCCCGGGCCACCCGTCGCCGCGCCGGTGCCCGTACCGGGCCCGGTGTCACGCGCTCGCGCGTTGCGGACGCTGCCGCCCGCCGCGACCGACCCGCCCTGCGCCGTCACGGCCACCGGTGCGGACGCCGGGGTCGCCGCGGCGGCCCCCGCGGTGAGCCTGAGCTGCCACAGTCCGATCCCCAGTGCGGCGATCCCGGCGATCGCCCCGGCGATGCCCCAGCCCTGATCCGCCCCCTCCGGATGCCCGACGGACACCCACACCACCAGGCCCGCCGCCGTGACGATCCCGATAACCGACAGACCCCACCAGCACGCTCTCGCCCATCCCGTCATGCACCCATGGTCACGTACAACCCATGATCGAAACACGGGGTTTGGACCAGAAGGGGCCTGCTCCTCATAGTCGATCCGCCGAGCCGGGTACAAGGCCGACGACCTCTGCACGCGCCCCGTCATGGATCACGCGGACCGCCGCGGTGGCGGCGACCACCGCGGAACGGGCGGAGCCCAGTGCCTCGCGGGCCGCCTCCAGGCCGCCTTCACGGGAGAGCAGGGCCGAGGCGTCGGCGGCGCAGTCGATCAAGTGCAGCGCGACCCGGGCGAGTTGCTCGTCGGATCCGTACGCCTCGTCCAGCGCCTTGCGCGCCTGCGCCAGCAAGTCCAGCGCCCCGGTCAGCCCCGCCGGCGCGATCCCGCGTTCGGAACGAATGTCTCGCTTCACCGTCGCCACTCCCGCCACCGGTCATGTGGGTCATTTCGCGATCACCAGGCAGGAAGGATCCTGCCGTTCCCCTCCCCCGGGGCCAACGGGCCGGGGCATCCTGATCTTGCATTGCCGGAACAAGAAGGGGGTCCAGATGAACACCAACACCGCACATCCCGACATTGACGGCTGCACGTCGATCTGCGGCGACTGCGCGGCCGGTTACCGCAGGGCCTTACGGGAGGGCGGCTTATCGGGGGACGTTCCGGGCTGCCTGATCGCTTTCGGGCTGCTGCGGAAAGTGGAGGGCTCCGCCGAGCACCTCCCGGTACCGCCCTCGGTCGCCGCGATCACCCTCGCGCGGCCGATCAGACGGGCCATCCTGGACCAGCGGGCCGCGCTCGACGCGCTGATCGCCTCCCTCTCCCCGCTGGACGCCGTCTACCGGCACGAACGCCAGCGGCACAAGGCCCACGTACAGCCGCTGATCGGCCGCGAGGTCATCGACACCGCCGTCCAGGGAGCCCTGGAGACCTGCTCGGAGGAGCTGCTCAGCGCACACCCCGAGGGCGGCCGCCCCTCCGGCGCACTGGCCGACGCGCTGCCCCGCGACCTCGCCCTGGCCGGCCGGGGAGTCCGCCAGCGCACGGTCTACGGGCACACGGTCCGCGGGCACGGCCCGACGCTCGCCCACATCGAACGGGTCACCCAGGAGGGCGCCGAGGTGCGGACGGTGGGCGAGCGCTTCGAGCGGCTGATCGTGTGCGACCGGTCGGCCGCGTTCATCGCGGTGCTCACCGAGAGCGGAAGGGAGGCGTACGCCCTGGAAATCCGCGAACCCGGCCTGATCCAGTACCTCACGAAAACCTTCGAGGCCGTGTGGGAACGGGCGGTCCCCGTCGAGTTCGACACGACGGGACAACGCCCTCCCCGGCTCACCGACGAAATCCAGCACGCGATTCTCGAGCTCATGGTGCGGGGGCATACGGACGAGGCCATTTCCAAACGGCTCGGTCTGAGCACCCGCACCATCGGCGCGCACATCAAACGCGCCTCGACCCGCTTCGGAAGCCGGAGCAGGGCCGAACTCGGCTTCAGCCTCGCGAAGTCCGGAGTCCTCGACCCCGGCCGGGACGTGCCCGGGACACCCGGGTCAGGCGCCGACCAGCGGGGAACGTGACGCACTGCGCAGGGGTCCGTCAAGCTGGGCGAGCAGCCGCTCCAGCCCGTGCAGGTGCGCCAGCGCGGGTCCCGAGGCGGCCCGCGCGGGGTGCACGGCCGTCGCGGTCGGCCGGGGCTCCGATTCCGCGGCGCGTTCCGCCTCCGGTGTCAGCAGGGCGGCCTCCGGCGTGAGCAGGGCCTCCACCGCCGCCTCCACGCGCCAGCAGGCCGCGGCGAGCCGGGCGTCGTGGCTCGCGTCCGGGTCCGCCGCCACCGCGACCAGCCCGCGGACCTCCACCGCGCACTCGTCGAGCAGCGCGAGCACCCGGCGGGCCCTGGCCTTGCGGCCGCGGTAGGGGCTCAGCGGGTGGACGAGCGGAGCCAGGGAGAGCCGTACCCGGCCCAGGAACAGTTCCAGCTGCGCGGCGTGCGGCGCGGGGTCGGCGACCGGGGAGCCGGCGAGCCGGGCCGCGGCCTCGGCCGTGCAGGTGCGCACGCAGCGCAGGGCGCGCTGGATCCACATGTCGTTGGTCGCGTGCGTGGTCACCGGGAGCACCAGGATCACGGCCAGCCCGGCGCACACCGCACCGACGGCCGTCTGTTCCAGGCGCAGGACGAGCAGCCCCGGATGGAGTACGCCCAGGAGGCCGTACAGCAGGCCGGCCATCACCGTGACGGCCAGCATCATCCAGCTGTAGGACACGGCGGCGGTGTAGAAGATCCCGAAGACGCAGAGCGCCACCAGGACGGCCGTGGGCGCCGGCGCCCCGTTCAGCGGGATGGCGATCAGCAGGCCCGCGCCGATCCCGAACACCGTGCCGAGCACCCGGCGGAAGCCGCGGACCAGGGTCTCGCCGCGCGAGGCGGTGTTGACGAAGATCCACCAGGCGGTGCCGACCGCCCAGTACCAGCGGTCCTCCGACAGGGCCTGGCCGATGCCGAGCGCGACGGCGCAGGCGGCGGTGGCCTGGAAGGCCTGGCGGGTGGTCGGCCGGGCCAGCCCGGTCCCGGGGGCCGCGGGCGGTACGGCGGCGGGCGGCACCCGGCGCTCGATCGGCCACAGCACGAACCGCACGGCGCCGGCCGCGAGCAGGGCCAGTCCGACGGCCGCGTAGAGCTCGGGCAGCTGACCGGGCCGGGCGTGCAGGAACTGCGTGATGAAGAAGTTCATGAACGCGAAGATCCCGAGGGCGTGGCCGCGCACCCCCCACCGGCGGGCGTAGACGCCGGCGAACACCACGGCGACGAACACCGCGTCGCGGGCGAGCGGTACGCCGTGCAGGGTGGTGGCCAGGGCCAGCACGGGGAAACCGGCGGCCGGCAGCAGGGCGGTGGTCACCCGCTGGGCGCGCACGGTCGCATCGGTCACCGTGAAGAGGGCGAGCAGGGCCGCCAGTCCCCCGGTGATCGACGCGACGAGCGAGAGCCCGCAGAGCTCGGCCACGGCCACCGCGAGGGCGACGCCGATGACGGCCCGCGAGGCGTTCCTGAGTCTTGCGCGCCCCGGATCCGGAGCCACGAACATCCTCTTCACGGCGGTGTGCCGCCCCCCTTGCGATGAAGCACGCCGGACCCGCGTCCGCCCGGGGGTGGTGGGCGGTACACGGGCACGGCGAAGGCGCCACGGTCCGGAGCGGCCTCGTTGCCGTCCGGCGCTGCGTGGCGCCGTAGATACATGGATAGGACACAGATAAGCATCCGCAGGGGCAATGGCTCAACTCCGCACGCTCCTACTGGGCCATTGGCACAGGGTGGAACGGCGATCTTCGGCCACGGGCAGACCAACGGACCCGCCCGGCGGGATCGGTCTCCGGAGGCGTGCCAGGCGTGCCAGGCGTACTAGGCGGGCTCCGTCGGGACGCACAGGACCGGGACCGGGGAGAGGTGCAGGAGTTTGTGCGGGGTGGATCCGAGCAGGGCGCCGCGGATCGGGCTGTCGCCCCAGCTCCCCACGATGATCACCCGGGCGTCGTACCGTTCGGCGGCATCGAGCAGCGCCTGCGCCGGTTTCGCGTCGGACACCTCGACCGTGGACGGGACTCCCGCCTCGTCGGCGGCCTCCACCGCCCGGGCGAGCGCGCTGCGGCCGGCCTCCCGGACGGCCTCCTGGTGCGCGCGGTACTCCTCGCCGGTGGGGCCCGGGGCGGCGGCCCCGTAGACGAGGACGAGCGGCTCGCCGAAGGCGGCGGCCACCTCCAGGGCCACCTGCAGGGCGCGCTCGGCGCCGGGCGACTCGTCGTACCCGAGGACGACGGACATCGGGGCTCCTCTCCGGCTTCCGGCCGGTGGTGCGGGGCTACGGGGCTGCGGGACTACGGGGAATGCGGGGCTACGCCGCGGGGCTACGGGGCTGCTTGCCCGCGTGCACGAGGGCCGGGTCGGCGACGCCGCGCCGCTCCTGCCAGAACCGGCCGTCCCTGATCCGCCAGAAGCACATGACGAGGACGCCGACGACGGCGATGCCGATCCCGATGACCAGCGGCGGGCCGAGCCCGAACCAGGAGACGCCGCTCGCCGAGTTCTCCGGGTCGGACATGTCGGCGACCGACTGCACGAGCAGCCAGGCCAGCAGGCCGGCGCCGATCACCGGGCCGAGGCCGATGAGCAGGAAGTTGTGCACGCTCTCCAGCAGGTGGCGGCGGTAGTAGACGGCGCAGGCCAGGCCGGTGAGCGCGTAGTAGAAGGAGATCAGCAGCGAGAGGGCGGTCAGGGAGTCCAGGAGGGCGTTCTCGCTGATCTGGTTGACGGCGAGGTACCAGACGATGGCGATGCCGGCCACCCACCAGGTGCTGACGTCCGGGGTACGGAACCGGGGGTGGATGTGCGAGAGGTGCGGCGGCAGCGCGTGCCGGCGGGCCATCGACAGGGCGGTGCGGGAGGCGGGGATGATCGTGGTCTGGGTGGAGGCGAGGGCGGAGGTGCAGACGGCGAGCAGGACGATCCAGTCCCAGCCGCCCATGACCTCGTGCGCGAGGACCGCGAAGACGGCCTCCTCCTCGCCGGCGTTCTCCGCGAGGAACGTCGTCCCGGCGTAGCCGACGACCGCGAAGCCGACGGACAGGTACGTCACCAGCAGGACGACGGTGGACCAGATGCCTGCCTTGCCGGGTGCGGTGGCCGAGTTCTCGACCTCCTCGGTGAGGTTGACCGCCGACTCCCAGCCCCAGTAGATGAACACGCCGAGCAGCAGTCCGCCGGTGAGGGCGGTGCCGCCGGCGCCGAAGGGGTTGAGCCACTCGATGGCCGGTCTGGTGCCGTCGAGGCTGCTGGTGCCGGCGTAGACGCGGTAGAGGGCGACCACGGCGAAGACCAGCAGGAAGAAGACCTGGGCGAGGATCAGCACGTCCTGGAGCCGGGCCGACATCTCGGTGCCGATGACGCAGACGGCGGTCATGGCCAGGATCACGACGACGGTCAGGCTCTGGCGCAGGGCCTCGTTCGCCGCCCAGCCGTCGAGGCCGGCGGCGAGCAGTCCGAAGTGGACGGCCACGTCGGCCAGCGAGCCGATGACGAGGACGCCGGTCATCGCGATGGCCCAGCCGCCGAGCCAGCCCGCCCAGGGGCCCATGGCGCGCGTCACCCAGGAGAAGGTGGTGCCGCAGTCCTGGTCGACCTTGTTGAGGTAGTAGAAGGCGGCGGCGATGAGGAGCATCGGGACGAAGGAGGCCAGCATGACCCCGGGCGCGTAGATGCCGGCGAGCGCGACGATCGGGCCGATGACCGCCGCCAGGGAGTAGGCGGGCGAGGTCGAGTTCAGGCCGATGACGAGCGCGTCGAGGAAGCCGATCGCGTCGGCCTTGAGCCCCGGTTCCGTGTCGGCGGGGTCCGTGGCGGTCCTCGCTCCCGGTTCCGGTGCCGGTTCCGGGGGCTCAGGGGGCACGCCGTCCGAGCCATCGTGGGCCATGTACGCATCGTCACGCAGACGGCGGCCGCGCGCGAGGCGGGGGCGCGAGGCGGGTGCCGCGAGCGCGGCAGATGCGGGAGGCGCGGGAGGCGCGGCCGGGCGGGGGGCGCTACTGGGGCGGGCGTTCCGGTTGGGGCACGGGCGCTCCCGGGGTCGGTGTGCCCGCGGGCCGCACGCCCCAGGGGCGGGAGTTCCAGCTCGCGATGACCGGCAGGCCGTGCTCCGTGGACAGCGCGCTGAAGGTGCCCGTACGGAGCATGAAGAGCCGTCCGGCCTCGGGCGGCAGACCGAGGTAGCGGGCAGTCAGCACGCGCAGCAGGTGCCCGTGGGCGACCAGGACGACATTGCCCCGGTCCTCGCCCAGTACCCCGGCCACCCGGGCCAGCACCCGGTCCGCGCGGGCGCCGACCTGGGCGGCGTTCTCGCCGGGGTGCTCCGCGTCGCCGGGCGGTACCCCGTCGGTCCACAGGGACCAGGCGGGGTGCTCGCGCTGGATCTCGGCGGTGGTGACGCCCTCGTAGCCGCCGTAGTCCCACTCGTACAGGTCGGGGTCGGTGAGGCCGCCGCTCAGGCCGGCGAGCTCGGCCGTGGCGGCGGCCCGGCGGAGCGGGCTGGTCAGCACCAGGGCCGGATGTTTGTCCCGGAAGTACGGGAAGAGCGAGATGGCCTCTTCGACCCCGTGCGGGGTCAGCGGGACGTCGGTGCGCCCGGTGTGCCGTCCGGTCGCGCTCCAGGCGGTCTCGCCGTGCCTCACCAGCAGCAGATCGCTCACTCTCCGGACCCTAGCCCCTGCGGCATGCCGGCGCCGGACGAGCCGGCCGGACCGGCCAGTGTCGAGGCCCGTGAGCCCGGGTTCCCGTACGGCGTGGCCCCCACGGGCCCGGTGCCCGCGCTGGCGCCCGCCGTCTCGCTGTCCGCGTTCGCCCCGGGGGCGGTGTGCGGGGCCCGGCTGGAGGCCTTCGTGGAGGACCGGGGCCGGCGCTGGTTCGTGACCGGGCTGTCGGCCGAGGCGGTGCTGATCCTGACGGCCGCCGCCGGATGGGGGCTGGCGCCCCGTTTCGGAGATCCCGGCGCCCGGCAGCTGCTGGTCTCGGCGGCCCTGTCGCCGGCGATGGGGATCCGGAACGTGACCAGCCTGCGGGTGAACCTGGCCGGGGTGCCGACCACCCTGGTGACCCGCCCGATGACCTCCTTCCTCGGCGGCTCGCTCATCGGACAGGACAGGACCGGGCCTTCGGGTACGGGACCGCCGCCTGGGTGCGGCGGGCGTGGTCGGTCCGCGCGATGTTCGCGGGCGGACTGGCCGGGGCGCTGCTCGTACGGACCGGCTGGCCGGTGGGGACTGAAAACGGTGCGGAAACGCTGCAAGTTGGCCGGGGCTGTCGTTCCGCCGAGGCTCGGGGCATGGACGAGCAGGACGACACCCGGCTGGCGGCGGGGTTCGCGGCGGGCGACGAGGAGTGTGTGGCGGCGGTCTACCGGCGCTGGCGGCCGCTGGTGCACGCGCTCGCCGGGCGAGCGCTCGGCGACGAGCGGGAGGCCGAGGACGTGACCCAGCAGGTCTTCCTCGCCGCGTGGCGGGGCCGCGGCGGGTACCGGCCCGGGCCGGGGGGCCTCGGGGCCTGGCTGACCGGCATCACCCGGCACAAGGTGGCCGACGCCCTGGAGGCGCGCACCCGGCGGGCCAGGGTGGCCGAGGCGGCCGCGCGCGTCTGCGCCCGGGCGCGGCCGGAACCGGTGCCCGGCCCGGAGCGGGCCGTGGAGCGGGTGGTGCTGCTCGGCGAGTTGGCCCGGCTGCCGTCGGCGCAGCAGCGGGTGCTGCGGCTCGCCTTCTACGCGGACCTGACCCAGTCGCAGATCGCGGACCGCACCGGGATCCCGCTGGGCACCGTCAAGAGCCACATGCGGCGGGCGCTGCACGTCATGCGGCAGTCCCTGGAGCGTTGCCCGGAGCTCGGAGTGCCACAAGCGATTCGATGACGGCCAGCCCCGAGCGGAGCCCGAACAGCCGCTCGGCGCGGGCGGGCGGGGCCGCGGCCGCGGCGCCCCAGCCGGGCCCGGCGAGCAGCAGCGCGGAGTGGCCGCGGGCGCCGCGCGGTCCCCACTCGATTCCCGCCACCGACTTGGCGAGCGCCGCGTCCGCAGTCGTACGGGACTGCGCCCACAGCACGACGGCCCGCGGACCCGTCCGCCGGACGGCCTCGCACAGTGCGTCGGCGGGCAGGGCCGCGCCGAACATCCGTACGGGCAGAGCCCGTTCACCGAGGGCGGCGGCCAACGCCTCCATCGGCAGGCTGTGTTGCTCCCCGGGCGTGCAGGCCAGCAGCACGGGCGGGGCCGGGACCGGCTCCGGGGCGGGCCGGATCCGGTGCAGGGCCGCGGAGACGTACCAGGACAGCAGGTGCTCGACCTCGATGTAACGCTCCCCCGCCGAAGCCCACTTGCGGCCCACGGCGTGCAGGGTCGGCGCGATGACCTCCTCCCACGCCGTCACCGGGCCCAGCTCCGCGAGCACGGACTCCAGCAGGTCCTCCACGGCCGGCGCGTCCAGTCGTACGGCGGCCCGCGCGAGCCCCCTGCACTCCGGGCGGACGTCGCCCAGGCGCAGCGCGCGGGGCCCGCCGGGGGTCGTCGCGGGGGGCCCGGCCACGGCCGGGGCGTCGGGGGCGGCTCCCCTGGCCACCCGGGCGGCCTCGGACGGGGGTGCGCCCTGGGCGGTGAGGCGGCACATCAGCTCCAGCCGGGCGATGTCCGCCGGGGTCCAGCGCCGGTGCCGGCCGGCTTCGCGGGAGGACGGGCCGATCGCGTAGCGGCGCTCCCAGGAGCGCAGCGTGGTCGGCGAGACACCGAGGCGCCGGGCGACGGCGCCGGTGGCGAGGGCGGCGGAAGGGGGCTGCGGGGGTTCGGGCTCCACGCTTCCACCGTACGGCGCGGCGATGCCGGGCGGGCTCACCCGGATCCCGGCCCGTCCTCGGGCCCGTCCGCCGGTCGGTCCGCCGGTCCGGGATCCGTCTCGCGGCCCCGGCGGAAGCGGTCGAGGCCGTCGGCGAGGCCGACCAGCGGGTCGGGGTAGTCGTAGGCGGCCCGTTCCAGGCCGGGGAGCCGCCAGGGCTCGTGCACGCGGGGTGCGGGGAGTCCGGCGAGCTCCGGGACCCAGCGGTGGACGTAGCCGCCGTCGGGGTCGTACCGCAGGCCCTGGCGCACCGGGTTGAGGACCCGGTTGGGGCGGGTGTCGGTGCCCGTGCCCGCCACCCACTGCCAGTTGAGCTGGTTGTTGGCGAGGTCACCGTCGACGAGGAGGTCCATGAAGTGGCGGGCTCCGACGCGCCAGTCGACGTACAGGGTCTTGGTGAGGAAGCTCGCGACCAGCAGTCGGCCGCGGTTGTGCATCCAGCCCTCGTGGGCCAGTTGGCGCATCGCCGCGTCCACGACGGGGTAGCCGGTGCGGCCCTCCTTCCAGGCCCGGGTCTCCTCCTCGGCGGCGGGGCCGGTGCGCCAGCGGTCCCCGCGGTCCCGGTAGTCCTCGGCGGCGGCTCGGGGCCGGGCCGCGAGCACCTGGTGGTGGAAGTCGCGCCAGCACAGCTGCCGTACGAAGGCCTCCGCGCCGGGGCCGCCGGCGGCGCGGGCACGGTGGACGGCCTCGGTGGGCGAGAGCGTGCCGAAGTGCAGGTGCGGGGAGAGCCGGGAGGTGGCGTCGCCGGCCAGGTCGTCGTGGGTCTCGGGGTAGCGGTCGATGCCGGAGCGCAGCCACCGGGCCAGCAGCCGGCGCGCCTCGGGCTCGCCGCCGGGGGCGAGACCCGGGGAGGTGCCGGTGACGGCGGCGCGCTCGGGCAGGGGCTCGGAGCGGATCGCGTCGGGCACCGGGACGGCCCGGGGCGCGGTAGCGGCGGCCCGCAGGGGGTGCTCCGAC
Organism: Streptomyces sp. NPDC058401; assembly: GCF_042722885.1. Taxonomy (NCBI): domain Bacteria; kingdom Bacillati; phylum Actinomycetota; class Actinomycetes; order Kitasatosporales; family Streptomycetaceae; genus Streptomyces; species Streptomyces sp. NPDC058401. The sequence continues at coordinate 100,175 of NZ_JBHXKA010000007.1, read as the reverse complement.
CAGCGGCGGTGGTACGGGGTGAAGACGGCGAAGTGGCCGGACCCGTTCGCCCCGGTGGGGGTGACGGCCCCCGGGGCGACCGCGGTGATCACGGCGTCGTGGACGTGGAACCGCCGCCCCTCGGCTTCGAGGGCCTCGCGCAGCCGCTCCTCGCGGGCGTGGGCGTAGGCGCTGACCCCGGCGGCCATGTGCACCTCGTCGGCGTCGGCCTCCCGTACGAGGGCCATGGTCGCGGCGACCGGATCGCCGGACCGGACGACGAGCCGGCCGCCCCGGGAGCGGAGCCCCTCGTCGAGGCCGGCGAGGCAGTCGGCGAGGAAGGCGAGCCGGTTGGGCGGGGCGGCGACCGCCGGATCGCGCACGAAGAGCGGCACGACCTGCGCGGAGGACGACAGGGCGGCCCGCAGCGGCGGATGGTCGTGCAGCCGCAGATCGGAGGTGTAGAGGACCACCGCGACGTTCATGGGGTTCGCTCCGGGTGGGGGGGTGGGGGGACGGGGTGTCGTGAGGTACTTCGCTGCCGGAGCCCCTCCCGGATGCGGGGGCGCTGTCGCGCGTGGGGGTGAGCCCGTCCGGAGCCCGACCGGAGCCCGACCGGAGCCCGTCCGGGCGCCGCCCGGGAAGCTGTCCGAGACCCGCCCGAAGGTCCGACCGACGGCCCGGCCGGGACGGCGGGCACAGCCGGGCCGGACGACCAAGTGGCCGGTAACTGCCGCAAGCAGAAAGGAATATGACATTCCGTCACAAACCTGTGACACGGAACGGACGCATCCATACCATCCGCTTCCTAGATTCGTCACAGCAGCCCGCCCCGACTCGTGGTCCCACACCGAGCACGCGGCACGCGGCCCTTCCCTTCCCGACAGGCCCACGAGGCCGGCCCCACTCCACGGAGTCCTTCATGTCCTTCCGCGCGTCCCGCCGCACCGCCGTCCGTACCGCCGCCGTCCGTACCGCCGTGGTCCTCACCGCCCTCGCCGGAGGCGCACTCATTCCGGCCGCAGTCGCCTCCGCCGACAGCACCTCGTCCCCTTCCAAGTGCGTGGTGGTCAAGGAAGCCTGGATCGGCGCCGGTACCGACGCGGTGATGACCATCGCCCCCTCCGGGCCGTCCGTCTCCTTCAAGGACGCGGGAAGCGGCAAGGCGCTCTCCCAGCGGCTCGACCGCACGCACCCGAAGCTCCCCGCGAACGCCGGATTCCTCGCCGAGATCCTCGACCCGAACGGCCCCGCCCCGAAGCTCCGCACCAACATGGAGGGCGGCGGCCACAAGGCGGGCGTCACCGACTTCCCCAAGCTCCCCAAGGGCTGCACCTTCGACTACGGCAAGGGCAAGGGCCAGACCAAGGACGTGCCCAAGGGCGGCGTCGCCGCCGGTGCCGAGTACGGGCAGGGCGCCGACCCGGCGCTGATCGCGGCGGGCGGCGCGCTGGCCGCGGCGGCCGCCGTCGGTCTGGGCTTCTCCGTCAAGCGCCGCCGGACGGCACCGGCCGGCCGCTGACCCCGCGCCCGCGGGACTACTCCGCACCCTCACCGGCATCGCCCGCCCGCTCCGCCGCGCGGGCGATGTTGCGCGCCATGCCGCCGAAGACGACGGCGTGGAACGGTGACACGCTCCACCAGTACAGGTGGCCGAGCAGGCCGTGCGGGTGGAACAGGGCCCGCTGGCGGTAGCGGGATCCGGTCTCCCCCGGGGTCGGCGGATCGGCGTGCAGTTCCAGCCAGGCCAGCCCCGGAAGCCGCATCTCCGCGCGCAGCCGCAGCAGTCGGCCCGGTTCGATCTCCTCCACCCGCCAGAAGTCCAGGGAGTCCCCGACCCGCAGCCGCGCGGCGTCCCGGCGGCCGCGCCGGATGCCGACTCCGCCGGCGAGCCGGTCCAGCCAGCCCCGTACCGCCCAGGCCAGCGGGAAGGAGTACCAGCCGTTCTCCCCGCCGATGCCCTCCACCACCCGCCACAGCGCCGGGGCGGGAGCGCCGACGGTCAGCTCTCGGCAGTCGGTGTAGAGGCTGCCGCCGGCCCAGTCGGGGTCGGTGGGCAGCGGGTCGCTCGGCGCGCCCGGCACGGCGGCGGAGGACCAGCGGGTGGTCACCCGGGCCTCGCGGATCCGCCGGAGGGCCAGTGCGAGGGCCTCGTCGAAGCCGATGGGCGTGCCCGGCGGGTCCGGGACGTGGACGGCGATGTCGTGCTCCGCGCACACCACCTCGTGCCGCAGGGATTCGGCGAGCGGCCGGGCCAGCGCCCTCGGCACGGGGGTGACCAGGCCGATCCAGTGGCTGGACAGCCGCGGGGTGAGCATCGGGACGCGCAGGATGAGCCGGGCGGGGAGCCTCGCGACGGTGGCGTAGCGGCGCATCATCTCCTCGTACGTGAGCACGTCGGGGCCGCCGACGTCGAAGGCCCGGTTGACCTCGGGCGGCATGCCCGCGCTGCCGACGAGGTAGCGCAGCACGTCGCGGACGGCGATGGGCTGGCAGCGGGTGCCGACCCAGCTGGGGGTGACCATGACGGGCAGCCGTTCGGTCAGGTAGCGCAGCATCTCGAAGGAGGCGGACCCGGACCCGATGACCACGGCGGCGCGCAGCACCGTGGCCGGGACGGATCCGGCGAGGAAGATCTCGCCGACCTCGGCGCGGGAGCGCAGGTGTGGTGAGAGGTCGCGGACGGGGATGTCCGCGGGGGTGAGGCCGCCGAGGTAGACGATGCGGCGGACCCCGGCGGCGCGGGCCGCGTCCGCGAACGCCCTGGCGGCGTCCCGGTCGCGTTCCTCGAAGCCGGATCCGGTGCCGAGGGAGTGCACGAGGTAGTAGGCGACGTCGATGCCGGTCATCGCCCCGGCGAGGGACGCGGGGTCGGTGACGTCTCCGCGGACGATCTCGGCGTCCCCGGCCCAGGGGTGGTCGCGCAGTTTTTCCGGGGTGCGGGCCAGGCAGCGGACCTGGTGCCCGGCGTCCAGGAGGTCGGGTACGAGGCGTCCGCCGATATAGCCGGTGGCCCCGGTGACCAGGCAGTTCTTGCCCGTCATGGCTGTCTCCGCTCTTCGCGCCCTGCTCTTGCGTACCTCTGTTCCCTGCTTCGGATTCGCCGCGGCGCGCCGGATCGGATGCGGGATTCCCCCGAACGGCACATCCAAGACCCCCCTCGGCTCCGAAGAAGGGGTGCCGGGATGCGCCGGGTGACGGGGTGACGAGGGAGGAACACGATGACGGAGCGAGGGGCGGCGCGCCCGCGGACGGCCGTGATCGGCGGGGGCGTGTCGGGCCTGACGGCGGCGTACGTCCTGGCGCGCTCGCACGAGGTGACCCTCTACGAGGCGGACGACCGGCTGGGCGGGCACGCGCACACGCACGAGATCAAGGGGCCGGACGGGGTGGTGCGCGCGGTGGATTCGGGGTTCATCGTGCACAACGACCGTACCTACCCGCACCTGTTGCGGCTCTTCGACGAGCTGGGGGTGGCCACCCGGCCGACGACGATGAGCCTGTCGGTCCACTGCGAGGGGTGCGGGCTGGAGTACGCGGGTGCGCGCGGGCCTCGCGGGCTCTTCGCCCGGCGGCGGTCCGCCGTGAACCCGCAGTACCTGCGGATGCTGGCACGGATCCCGGAGTTCCACCGGGCAGCGAGGCGGCTGCTGGCCGATGCCGCCACCTCCGCCGAGCTGGGCACCGGCACCGGCCCGGGCACCGGTGCCTCCGAGATCACCCTGGCCGAGTTCCTGGAACGGGGCCGCTTCGGGGCCTACTTCACCGCGCACTTCGCGATCCCGCTGGTCGCCTCGGTGTGGTCCTGCCCGCCGGACACGGCGCTCGGGTACCCGGCCCGGTACCTGTTCCGGTTCCTGGAGCACCACGGCATGCTGTCGGTGGGCGGCTCGCCGAGCTGGCGCACGGTCGAGGGCGGCTCGGCGCGCTACGTGGAGCGGCTCCGCGAACGGCTGGACGCCGTGTACCTCGCCGCTCCGGTACGGGCGCTCGCCCGCACCCCCCAGGGCGTGTCGGTCACCACCGCCGGCGGGGCCACCGACCTCTACGACGCGGTGGTCGTCGCCGTCCACGCCGATCAGGCGCTGCGCCTGCTGGCCGATCCGACGGACGCGGAACGCACCGCGCTCGGCGCCTTCCGCTACTCCCGCAACCGCACCGTGCTGCACACCGACACCTCCGTGCTGCCGCGCACGCCCGGCGCGCGGGGCTGCTGGAACTACCGGCTGTCGGGGTGCCGGCCGGCCGATGCGCACGTACGGGTCAGCTACGACATGAACCGGCTCCAGGGGCTGGACGGGCCGGAGCCGTACGTGGTCACGCTGAACGCGGACGGCGCGGTGCGGCCGGAGGCCGTCCTGGCGGAGATGGAGTACGAACACCCCGTCTACACCACGGAGTCGGTGGCGGCCCAGCGGCTCCTGCCGGCCCTGTCGGGGCCGGTGACGGCCTTCGCCGGCGCCTATCACGGGTGGGGGTTCCACGAGGACGGCTGCCGCTCGGGCGTGGAGGCCGCCGCCGCGCTGGGGGTGACGTGGTGAGCCCCGGCCCCGCGGAGCCCCGTCTCTACCTGGCCGACGTCCGGCACGTCCGGTCGGGCCCGAGCGGAAGCAACGGCGGGGCCGGAGGCAGAAACGGCTACCGGCTTCGGCACCGCACCTATCTGTGGCTGGTGGACCTCGACCGACTGCCCCGCCTCCCCCGGCCGTTGCGGCCGCTCGCCCGGTTCGAGGCGCGCGACCACTTCGGCGGCGGCGCCCCCTCGATCCGGGCCGGGCTGGACGCCTTCCTCGCGGCGCGCGGCGCCGGACTCCCGCCGGGTTCCAAGGTGTTGATGCTGGCGCACGCCCGGGTGTTCGGCCACGTCTTCAACCCGCTGACCGTGTACTGGTGTCACGGGCCGGACGGCTCCCTGCGCCAGGTGGTCGCCGAGGTGCACAACACGTACGGCGAACGGCACTGCTACCTGCTCCCTCCGGACGTGGCCCTGGGGGACCGCGGAGACCTCGATGTCGCGCCGGTTCCCAAGGAGTTCTACGTCTCCCCCTTCCTCAGGGTGGAGGGCGCCTACCGCATGCAGCTGCCCGAGCCCGCCGAACGCCTCGCGCTGACCGTCCGGCTGGCCGGCGGCACGGACGGTGCCCGCCTGACCGCGACCGTCCGCGGCGCACGCCGCCCGGCCGGCGCCCACGGCCTGCTGCGCGCCGCACTGCGCCGGCCCTGGTCCACCGCGGCCGTCAGCGCCGGCATCCGCTTCCACGGCGTCCGGCTGTGGCTGCGCGGGCTGCCGGTCCGGCCGCGTCCCCCACACGTACCCCAGGAGGGTCTGAAGTGAGCACGTCGACCACCACCACCGCCACCGCCCCGGCCGTGCCGCCCTGCTCCCGGGCCAGGGCCGCCGTCGGGCGGCTGCTGATCCGCCGGGCCCTGGACCGGCTGCCGCTCCAGGTCCGGATGGGCCCAGACGGCACCCTGGGGCGGGGCGGCCCCGCGATGGCGGTGTACGACCCGGACGCCTTCGAACGCCGGATCGCGGCCGAGGGCCTGATCGGCTTCGGCGAGTCGTACCTGGCCGGGGAGTGGGACGCACGCGACCCGGTCGCCGTCCTGACCGTGCTGGCCGGGCACGTGACGGGGCTGGTCCCCGCTCCGCTCCAGCGGCTGCGCGGCCTGTGGGCCTCCCGCCACCCGGCCGGGGACCGCAACACCCCGGACGGCTCGCGGACGAACATCCAACGCCACTACGACCTGTCGAACGAGCTCTTCGCCGAGTTCCTCGATCCGACCATGACCTACTCCTCGGCCGTGTTCCGCTCCCTGCCCGCCGCCCCGGAGGAGCTCGCCGAGGCCCAGCACCGCAAGATCGACATGCTGCTGGACCTGGCCGGGACCGGCCCCGGCACCCGGCTGCTGGAGATCGGCACCGGCTGGGGCGAACTGGCCGTCCGGGCGGCCCGGCGCGGTGCGCACGTGGTCACCCTGACCCTGTCGCGGGAGCAGCGGGAGCTGGCCCTGCGCCGGATCGCGGCCGCCGGGCTGTCCGACCGCGTCGAGGTGCGGCTGTGCGACTACCGGGAGGCCGAGGGGAGCTACGACGCCATCGTGAGCGTCGAGATGATCGAGGCGGTCGGCGCCGAGTACTGGCCGGTGTACTTCGCCACGCTGGACCGGCTGCTGGCGCCCGGCGGGCGGGTCGCGCTCCAGGCGATCACCATGCCGCACGAGCGGATGCTCGCCACCAGGGACACGTACACCTGGATCCACAAGTACATCTTCCCCGGCGGCATGCTGCCGTCCGTCCGGGTGGTGGAGGAGACGGCGCGCACGCACACCGGGCTGCGCGTGACCCGCTCCGAGGCCTACGGGGCCCACTACGCGCAGACGCTGCGGCTGTGGCGGGAGCGCTTCGCCGAGCGGGCCGACCGGGTGGCGGAGCTGGGCTTCGACTCCACCTTCCGGCGGATGTGGACCTTCTACCTGGCCTACTGCGAGGCGGGCTTCGCCTCGGGCTACCTGGACGTGCACCAGTTCCTGCTGACGCGCACGGCCCCCGAGGGGCTCGCGGCGGGCGGTGGTTCCCGGTGAACTGGGGCGCCTTCGGGCTCAACCTGGCCGTCTCGGCGGGGGCGGCCCTCGCCGTCATGCTCGCCGCCTTCGCCGTCGGGGTCCGCCTGCGCCGGCACCGCGGGGTGGACGTGGCCTGGGGCCTGGGCTTCGTCGCCGTCGCGGTCGCCACGTACGCACAGTCGGGCGGCCGGCACCCGCTGCCGGCGGTCCTGGCCGTGGTGTGGGGCCTGCGGCTGGCCGGGCACATCGCGTGGCGGGGCCGCGGGCACGGCGAGGACCCGCGCTACGAGCGGCTGCTCTCCCGGGCTCCGGGCAACCGCACCTGGTACGCGCTGCGCACGGTCTACCTGCTCCAGGCGGGCCTGGTCTGGCTGATCTCGCTGCCCGTGCAGGCGGCGGCGTACGCGACCGGGCGCCCCGGGGCCCTCGCCGTGGCGGGCACGGCGCTGTGGCTGTGCGGGCTGCTCTTCGAGGCGGTCGGCGACCACCAGCTGGCCCGGTTCAGGGCCGATCCCGCGAACCGGGGGCGGATCATGGACCGGGGCCTGTGGTCCTGGACCCGGCACCCGAACTACTTCGGCGACTTCTGCGTGTGGTGGGGGCTGTCCCTGACCGCCTGGACCTCGGGCGGCGCGGTGGCCGTGTCGGTGGTCTCCCCGCTCGTGATGTCGTACCTGCTGATCGGGGGCAGCGGGAAGCGGCTGCTGGAGCGGCACATGGCGGACCGGCCCGGCTACGCCGCCTACCGGGCCCGCACCAGCGGATTCCTGCCGTGGCCGCCCCGTCAGCCCGGTCGTTCGCCGCGCCATCGCAGGTCACAGGGGGTTTGACCCGGGGCGCAGGGTCCCGCGTTGGTACAGTCGCGGCATGGCGGTGGACGAGCTCGACACACGGATCCTGCGCCTGCTGATCGAGCAGCCGCGCACCAGCGTCCGGGAGTACGCCCGGATCCTCGGCGTCGCGCGCGGCACCCTCCAGGCCCGGCTCGACCGGCTGGAACGCACCGGGGTGATCACCGGAACCGGCCCCGTGCTCTCCCCCGCGGCGCTCGGGCATCCCGTCCTGGCCTTCGTGCACATCGAGGTCACCCAGGGGCACCTGGACGAGGTCGGCGACGCGCTGGCCTCCGTGCCGGAAATCATCGAGGCCTTCTCCATCACGGGCGGCGGGGACCTGCTGACCCGGGTGGCCGCGCGGGACAACGCGCATCTGGAGGACGTCATCCAGCGGCTGATCCGGCTGCCCGGCGTGGTGCGCACCCGGACCGAGGTCGCGCTGCGCGAGCGGGTGGCGCACCGGCTCCTCCCCCTGGTCGAGTCCGTGGGACGAGCGGCGCGCAAATCCTGACAAGATGGTAGGGACAGGAACAAGGCAGGCACCGGCAGGACGGGCACAACGGATGATCTCCGTCATATTCGATCTCGACGGCACGCTCGTGGACAGCGAGCCGAACTACTACGAGTCGGGGCGGCGCACCCTGGCACGTCACGGGGTACCCGATTTCACCTGGGAGCAGCACTCCCGGTACATCGGCATCGGCACCCTGGAAACCCTGGAGATCCTCCGGGACGAGTACGGGATCACCACCCCGGTGGAGCAGCTCCTCGCCGAGCAGAACGCCGCCTACCTGGAGCTCGCCCGCACCCACACCGAGGCCTACCCCGAGATGCGCGCGTTCGTGCGGCGGCTGCACTCCGAGGGCGTTCCGATGGCGGTGGCCTCGGGCTCCTCCCGCGAGGCGATCGACGCGGTCCTGGCGGGCACCGGGCTGGACACGCTGCTGACCACGGTGGTCTCCGCCGAGGAGGTCCCCCAGGGCAAGCCCGCCCCCGACGTGTTCCTGGAGGCGGCGCGCAGGCTGGGCGCGGACCCCGCCGACTGCGTGGTCGTCGAGGACGCGGCGCCGGGCGCCCTGGCCGCGCACGCGGCGGGCATGCGGTGCGTGGCGGTCCCGTACGTGGCGGCCACCGCCGGCGACCCCGCCTTCGCGGCGGCCGGACTGCTCTTCCCCTCCGGGCAGACGGAGTTCAGCGCGGAGAGCGCCTACACCTGGCTCACCGCCGCGCAGGCGGCCTGAGCCGTCCGGACGCCCCGGGCCCGACGCCTCCATTGTGCGGCGGCCCGGGGTTCCGGTGTGCCCGGGCAGACCGGGTTCCAGGCCCTGGCTTCCTGGGGGCCGCGCTGTCACCATGCCGGGGTGACCGCCACCCTGACGCCCCCGGGCTCCGAGCGCGGACCGCGCCGCTGGCCCCTGGTGGGGAACCTGCCCGCCTTCGCCCGCGATCCGCTGGCCTTCTTCGAGTCGCTGCGCGACGAGTACGGGGACTGGGTGCCCTGGGCGCTCGGCCCGCAGCGCAACGTACTGGTCTCCCGGCCGGAGCACGCGGGTGAGCTGCTCGGCGCCGTGGAGTCCACCTTCAGCCCGACCGAACTCGGCTGGGCTTTCCGGCAGTTGCTGGGCAACGGGGTGGTCGTGGCCACCGGCGAGGACTGGCGGCGCAAGCGGGCGCTGGTCCAGCCCTCGGTGCGCCCGCGCCAAGTGCGCTCGTACGCGGGGACGATGGTGGAGTGCGCCGACGCGCTGGTCTCGGGCTGGCGCGGCGGCGAGCGGATCGACGTGCACCGGGAGATGGCCGGGCTCACCCAACGCATCGCGGTGCGCACCCTGTTCGGGAGCGACGCCGCCGGCCGGGAGGCACCCATCAGCGCGGCCATGGCCACCGCGCAGCGCGAACTCAGCGCCGAGTTCCGGGGGGTGACGCTGTTCCTTCCGCCCTGGGTGCAGACTCCGGGACGGCGCCGGATGCGGGCGGCCGTGGCCGTGCTCGACCGAGAGATCGAGCACGTCATACGGGAGCACGAGGCGGCCTCGGCGGCCGGGGAGGAGCGGGACGACCTGCTCAGCCGGCTCCTCTCCGCCCGCGACGAGGAGGGCGGGCCGCTGTCGCGCACGGAGCTGCGGGACGAGGCGATCACCCTGTACATCGGCGGCCACGAGACCACCTCGACCACCCTGACCTGGGCCTGGCAGCTGCTCTCGGGCGCACCGGAGGCACGGGAACGGCTGACCGAGGAACTGGACCGGGTGCTCGGCGGCCGGCTGCCGACGTACGAGGACTACGCACGGCTGCCCTGGACCCGGCAGGTGGTCAAGGAAGCCCTGCGGATCTACCCGCCGATCTGGCTGATCTCCGCGGTGGCCAGGGAAGGGGCCACGCTCGGCGGGCGTCCGGTCCCGGCCGGCCTGTCGGTGTGGATCAGCCCGTGGTCGATGCACCGGGACGAGCGCTGGTTCCCGGAGCCGGAGGCCTTCCGCCCCGAGCGGTGGTCCGAGGACGCGGCCGATGCCCACCGGATCCCGGAGCACGCCTGGTTCCCCTTCGGCGGCGGTCCGCGCGCCTGCCTGGGCGCCCGCTTCGCCCTGGTCGAGGCGGCCCTCGTGCTGGCCGTCGTGGCCCAGCGCTTCCACGTGGACAGCGGTCCGACCCGCGCGAGGGTCCTCCCGGGGCTCACCCTCCAGCCGAGGGACCCGGTCATGGCCACGCTGAGCGCGCGCCGCGCCTGAGCGCGCGCCGCCCCTGAGTGCGCGCCGCTCCTGAACCGCTCGCGTCCCGACGGGGGAGACCGGGATCCCAGGGATCGAGACGCCATTGACCCGGCGCGGGCGAATGGCTAAGTTTCGCCGCATGTTGCGTTCAGTCATGCTCACCACGCGCGGTCACATCGACCTGCTGCGGGTGGCCTCCGCCGCCTGTTGTCGCGGTCACTGACGCCCTTTTCGCGTGCGGCACGAGCGCTCCGCGCTCACCTCTCGCACCCCCTGAGCCGCTGATTCCCTGAGCTGCTGATCCCCCGAGCCCCGGTCCTCCGCGGCCCGGGCTTCCCGCGGCCCAGGATTCCCACGGCCTGGTTTCCCTCGTCCCGGGTTCCCCGCGGCCGGGGTGTCTCCGAGCTCCACAGCCCCGCACTCCGCCTCCGCACCGGCGGGCGGGTGGGGCCCGACGGGCGTGCGCCTCCCCTGCCCCGCCTCCTCCCCTCCTTCTCCCCTTCCGTGGAGCACCCATGACCCTCACCAGCCCTGCACGGCCGGATATATCGGTTAAGTCGCCTAAAACCACATCCGTGCAGTCAGTGGGCAACGCCCCCGCGCTCGTGCCCGTCGTACCCGCCTCGGCGAAACGGCGCTCCCCGCCCCGCTGGGTACGGCGCACCAGCGGGCCGCTCCTGCTGCTCGCGGCCTGGCAACTGGCCAGCAGCTTCGGCTGGTTGCCCGCCGATACCCTCGCTCCGCCCTCGACCATCGCGAGCGCCGCCGCCGGCCTGATCGAGGACGGCACCCTGCCCGCCGCGATGGGGGTGTCGCTCCAGCGCGTGGCGATCGGCCTCATCCTCGGCGGCACGGTGGGGACGGTGCTGGCACTGCTCTCGGGTCTCTCCCGGCTGGGCGAGGACCTGATCGACGCGAGCGTGCAGATGCTGCGCACGGTGCCCTGGGTGGGCCTCATTCCGCTGTTCATCATCTGGATGGGCATCGGGGAGGCGCCGAAGGTGGCGCTCATCGCCCTCGGCACGGCCTTCCACCTGTACCTCAACGTGTACGCGGGGATCCGCGGGGTCGACGAGCAACTCATCGAAGCGGGCGGCGCCTTGGGGCTGGGCCGCTGGGGGCTGGTGCGGCACGTGGTGCTGCCGGGCGCGCTGCCCGGGTTCATGACGGGACTTCGGTACTCCCTCGCCACGGCCTGGCTGGCCCTGGTGTTCGGGGAGTCCATCAACGCGGACGCCGGGATCGGGTTCCTGATGAACCAGGCCCGCGAGTTCTTCCGCACCGACGTCATCGTCGTCTGCCTCGTCGTCTACGCCTTCCTCGGCCTCACCGCCGACCTCATCGTCCGTGCTCTCGAAAGGCTGCTGCTGCAATGGCGACCGACCTTCACCGGCCAGTGACCGCTGCCGCCACCACCGTCACGGCGGACCCGGCGGCCCCGGCCGACGCGGCAGATACCGCTGATACCGCCGTACGGGTCCGGGGGCTGACCCGCTCCTTCGACGGCCGGGCCGTCATCGACGGACTCGACCTCACCCTGCGGGCCGGGCAGTTCACCGTGCTCCTCGGCCGCAGCGGCTGCGGGAAGTCGACGCTGCTGCGGGTGCTCGCCGGCCTGGACCGGGAAATCGAGGGCGAGGTCCTGGTGCCCGAACGCCGCGCGGTGGCCTTCCAGGCCCCCCGGCTGATGCCCTGGAAGAAGGTCTGGCGCAATGTGCTGCTCGGCCTGCCCGGGCGCCCCGAACGAGAGCGCGCGGAGCGGGCATTGGCCGAGGTCGGGCTGGAACACCGCACCGACGCCTGGCCGAAGACCCTGTCCGGCGGCGAGGCACAGCGGGCTTCGCTCGCCCGCGCCCTGGTCCGCGAGCCCGATCTGCTGCTGCTGGACGAGCCGTTCGGCGCGCTCGACGCGCTGACGCGGATCAACGCCCAGCGGCTGGTCGCCGAGCTGTGGCAGCGGCGCGGCTGCGCGGTGCTGCTGGTCACCCACGACGTCGACGAGGCGGTGCTGCTGGCCGACCGCGTGCTCGTGATGGACGAGGGCCGCATCGCCCACGACATCGAAGTGCCTCTGGAGCGGCCGCGCTCGGTCGGCGACCCCGGCTTCGCCGCGCTGCGTGCCCGGCTGCTGGCCGAGCTCGGCGTCGGCTGAGCCGCGACCGGCCCCCTCCGCATCCCCTGCCCTGATTCCCGTACGAGAGATCGAAGAGAAGCGACATGAGACGTCACACCCTGCCCCTGCTCGCCGCCCTGCTCCCGCTGTCGCTGGTCCTGACCGCCTGCGGCGGAAGTTCGGCCGCCGACACCGGTTCCGGAGCGAAGGACGGAGCGAAGGACGGAGCCAAGAGCGGCGCCAAGGTCACCCTCAACGTGGGTGACCAGAAGGGCGGTTACGAGTCGCTGCTGCGGGCCGCCGGCGAACTGGAGAAGATCGACTACGAGATCAAGTGGTCCACCTTCACCTCCGGTCCCCCGCTGCTGGAGGCCGTCAACGCCAAGGCCGTCGACATCGGCGGCGTCGGCAACACCCCGCCGGTGTTCGCCGCCGCGGCCAAGTCGAAGATCACGGTGGTGGGCGCCTCCCACGGCTCCTCCGCCGGCGAGGCGATCCTCGTGCCCAAGGGTTCCACCCTCCAGACCCCCGCCGAGCTGCGCGGCAAGAAGATCGCGGTGGCGCAGGGCAGTTCGGCCCACTTCCAGCTGATCGCGAGCCTCCAGCAGGCCGGCCTGACCCCGGCCGACGTACAGATCACCCTGCTCCAGCCCGCCGACGCGCTGGCCGCCTTCAACAGCGGCAAGGTCGACGCCTGGGCGGTCTGGGACCCGTACACCTCCCAGGTGCTGCGCACCGGCGCCCGCATCCTGACCAGCGGCGAGGGGGTCGTCAACGGGCTCTCCTTCCAGGTGGCGGCGCCCGGCGCGCTGGCGGACGAGGGCAAGGGGAAGGCCATCGGGGACTTCCTCCAGCGCCTCCAGCGGGCCCAGGACTGGGTGTTCAAGCACCCGGAGGAGTGGGCCAAGGTCTGGTCGAAGGAGACGGGGCTGCCGTACGAGGTGGCCTTCGACGCGGTGAAGCGGAGCAACGGGACCCGGGTGCCGGTGGCCGTGGACGATGCGGCCGTGGCCTCCGAGCAGAAGATCGCCGACACCTTCACCGAGCTGAAGCTGATCCCCGGCAAGGTCGTCTTCAAGGACTTCGTCGACACCCGCTTCAACAAGGACCTGCCGCCCTCCACCACCCCCGCGCGCACGTACGGGAAGGACTCCTGATGACGGTACGCCTGCACTGGTTCCTGCCGACCGGCGGCGACGGCCGCACCCTGGTCGACCGGCACGCCTACGCCAACAACCACACGGCCGCCGGGGTGCGCGAGCCCGACATCGAGTACCTCGCGCAGATCGCGAAGGCGGCCGAGCGGCTCGGCTTCGAGGCGGTGCTGACCCCGACCGGTACCTGGTGCGAGGACGCCTGGCTGACGACGGTGGCCCTCGCGCAGCACACCGAGCGGCTGAAGTTCCTGGTGGCCTTCCGGCCGGGGGTGATCTCGCCGACGCTGGCCGCACAGATGGCGGCGACCTACCAGCGGATCACGCGCGGACGATTGCTGCTGAACGTGGTGACGGGCGGCGACTCGGCGGAGCAGCGGCGGTTCGGCGACCACCTCGGCCACGATCTGCGCTACGAGCGCACCGCCGAGTTCCTCTCGGTCGTACGGGGCGTCTGGGGCGGGCAGCCCTTCGACTTCCACGGCGAGCACTACCGGGTCGAGGGCGGGCTGACCGCGGTGCCGCCGGACCCGCTGCCGGAGATCTTCTTCGGCGGGTCCTCGGCCGCGGCTGGTCCGGTGGCCGCCGAGCACGCGGACGTGTACCTGACCTGGGGCGAGCGGCCGCAGGAGGTGAAGGAGAAGATCGACTGGATCCGTTCGCTGGCCGAGGAGCGGGGCCGGACGGTGAAGTTCGGCATCCGGCTGCACACCATCTCCCGGGATTCGGCGAAGGAGGCCTGGACGGCGGCGGACCGGCTGCTCGGCGACCTGGACGACGCGTCCATCGCCGCGGCGCAGACGGCGCTGGGCGCGAGCGAGTCGGTCGGCCAGCAGCGGATGCTCGCCCTGCACGGCGGCTCGCGCGACAAGCTGGAGATCTCCCCGAACCTGTGGGCCGGGGTCGGCCTGGTGCGCGGGGGTGCCGGTACGGCCCTGGTCGGGAGCCACGGGGACGTGGCGGACCGGATCGAGGAGTACCACGCGCTCGGGATCGAGAACTTCGTGCTGTCGGGCTATCCGCACCTGGAGGAGGCGTACTGGTTCGGCGAGGGGGTGACCCCGGAGCTCGCGGCGCGCGGCCTGCTCGCGCGCTGAGCCGGGGGCCTGGTCCCGGTCCCGGTCCCCGTCCCGGGAAGATCTCGACGCCACCCCCAGTTGGTAGAACCGTGAACGATTTCGCGGTGCAGGACGTGGACGTGGTCGTCGTGGGCGCGGGGCAGGCGGGACTGTCCGGCGCCTACCACCTGGCGCGGGCGGGCATCGGCCACGTGGTCCTGGACCACGCGCCGCGCCCGGGCGGCGCCTGGCAGTTCCGCTGGCCCTCGCTCACCTACGGCAAGGTCCACGGCATGCATGCGCTGCCCGGGATGGAACTCACCGGCGCCGACCCGCTGCGACCCTCCTCGGAGGTGATCGCGGAGTACTTCGCCGCCTACGAGGACCGCTTCGGCCTGCGCGTGCAGCGGCCGGTGGACGTCACCGCCGTGCGCGACGGGGCGGACGGCCGGCTGCTGGTGGAATCCCGGTCCGGGACCTGGTCGGCGCGGGCGCTGATCAACGCCACCGGCACCTGGGACCGGCCGTTCTGGCCGCGCTACCCGGGCCAGGAGCTCTTCCGGGGCCGCCAGCTGCACACGGCGAACTACCCGGGTCCCGGCGAGTTCGCCGGAGCCCGGGTCATCGTGGTGGGCGGCGGCACCTCGGCGGTGCAGCACCTGCTGGAAATCGCCGAGGTGGCGGCGGAAACCACCTGGGTCACCCGCCGGCCCCCGGTGTTCCGCGACGGGAGCTTCGGCGAGGAGCAGGGCCGCGCGGCGGTGGCCCTGGTGGAGGAACGGGTGCGGCAGGGGCTGCCGCCCCGGAGCGTGGTCAGCGTCACCGGGCTGCCGTTGAACGAGGCGGTCCGGGGCGGGCTGGAGTCGGGCGTCCTGGACCGCCGCCCGATGTTCGGTCACCTCACCAGGACGGGGGCCGCCTGGCCGGACGGCACCCGGGTGGAGGCGGACGTGATCCTGCGGGCCACCGGCTTCCGCCCCGCCATCGACCACCTGGCGCCGCTCCGCCTGCGCGAGCCGGGCGGCGGCATCCGCCTCGACGGCACCCGCGCGGTCCGCGACGAGCGGATCCACCTGATCGGCTACGGCCCGTCGGCATCGACCATCGGCGCCAACCGCGCCGGCGGCGCTGCGGTGCGTGAGATCCACCGCCTGCTCACCCGCACGGGGGCCGGCATCCGCTAGGCTGGCTCCTTTCGGCTCGTGCCGGCCCGCGCCGTGCGGGTCAGGCCCGGGCCGGTTCAGGTTGCGTGCGAGGCCGCTCGGAGCCGGTTGAACTCGGCCACGTGCCGTTTGTGCTCCTCGTAGGTCGCCGAGAAGCGGGTGTCGCCCTGCTTGACGGTGACGAAGAAGAGCCAGTCTCCGGGGGTCGGGGCCACCGCGGCCGCCATGGCCTGCAGGCCGGGACTGTCGATGGGGGTGGGCGGCAGGCCCTGGCGCTCGTACGTGTTGAAGGGGCTGTCGATCTTCGTCTCGCTCAGCTTGGTGTCCACCGTCGAGCGGTTCAGCGCGTAGTTGATGGTGGAGTCCATCTGGAGCGGCATCGATTTCGCCAGCCGGTTGTGCACCACCCGGGCGACCTTGCCCATGTCCCCGCGGGTCTCGGCCTCCGCCTCGATGATGCTCGCGAGGGTGGCCGTCTGGTACGGGGTCATCCCGTGCGCCTTGCCGCCGTCCGCGACGGCTTTGGTGGCGAGGCTCTTGTTGGCCGTCTCGACCATGTACGTGAGCAGTGCGGCCGGGGTGGACTTCGAGGTCACCGGGTAGGTGGCCGGGAAGAGGTACCCCTCCGGGTTGCCCTTCGCCTCGGCGGGCAGGGGCAGGGCGGCCGTGGCGGCCGCGGCCTTGGCGGAGCCGGCCGGGAGCTTCAGTTCGCGGTCGATGGCGGCGTAGACCTGTGGGGCCCGCCAGCCCTCCGGGATCAGCAACTGGCGCGACTTCTCGGGCGCCTGCTCCCCGGGCAGCAGGGGGATCAGGAAGGCTGCCCCGAGCCCGAGGACGGTTCCGAGGAAGAGCGCCAGCCTGCCCCGGCGGGTGAGCCGGGAACGGCGCGGTGACGGCGGCCGGTTCTCATGACGCATGCGGGCACGCTAACCCGCGAACCGCCAGATTCCCGACATCCGACCCGTGTGCCGGTCATACGATCACACGTTCACCGGGATCGGCTCGGTACCGCGCAGGGTGTCCGGCTTGAACGTCCCGGGCTTCAGCAGACCCGCCGTGCGGATCTCGGATGCCAGGGCCCCGGACAGGAGCCCGCCGGAGGCCGCGGTCTCCGGCTTGAGCACGCTCTCCTGGTCGCGGCGGACGAGGGCGGCATACCGGCCGTCGGCCTTCAGCAGTTCCTCGTGGGTGCCGCGCTCCGCTATCCGGCCTCCGTCGAGCACCACGATCTGGTCGGCGTCGCGGACGGTGGAGAGCCGGTGGGCGATGGTGATGGTGGTGCGGCCCTGGGAGAGGTTGTCGATGGCGCGCTGCACGGCGTGCTCGGTGCGGGTGTCCAGGGCGCTGGTGGCCTCGTCGAGGATCAGCACCGGCGGGTCGCGCAGGATGGTGCGCGCGATGGCCAGGCGCTGCTTCTCCCCGCCGGAGAACCGGTAGCCGCGCTCGCCGACCAGGGTGTCGTACCCGTCGGGCAGGGACTCGATGTGGTCGTGGATCTGGGCCGCGCGGGCCGCCTCGGCTATCTCCTCGTCGGTGGCGTCCGGCTTGGCGAAGCGCAGGTTGTCGGCGACGGAGGCGTGGAAGAGGTAGGTCTCCTGGGAGACCACGCCGATGGAGCGGGCCAGGGAGTCGAAGTCGAGGTCGCGCACGTCGACGCCGTCGAGGGCGACCCGGCCGCCGGTGACGTCGTAGAGCCGGGGCACGAGGTAGCTCAGCGTGCTCTTGCCGGAGCCGGTCGGGCCGACCACCGCGAGGGAACCGCCGGCCGGGACCGTGATGTCGATGCCCGTCAGGGTGGGGCCGCTCTTGGCGTCGTAGGCGAAGTGGACGTCCTCCAGGCGGACCTCGCCCTTGGCGCGGTCGAGGCGGACGGGTTCCTCGCGCTCGGTGATGTCCACCGGCAGGTCGAGGTACTCGAAGATGCGGGCGAAGAGCGCCAGGGAGGTCTGGATCTGGACGCCGGTCGACAGCAGGCTCACGGCGGGCCGGAACAGGCCCTGCTGGAGGGTGACGAAGGCGACGAGGGTGCCGACCGAGAGCGAGGGGGCTCCGGTCTGCAGGGCTATGCCGGCCGCCCAGTAGATGAGCGCGGGCATGGCGGCCATGACGATGCCGATGGTGGACATCCGCCAGCGTCCGGCCATGCTGGAGCGCACTTCGAGGTCGACGAGCTTCTCGGACTCCTCCGCGAAGGAGGTGGTGAGCGAATCGGCGCGGCCCATGGTGCGGCCGAGGAGGATGCCGCTGACCGACAGGGACTCGGTGACCGTCGCGGCCATCGCGGCCATCTGCTTCTGGCGCTGCGCGGTGATCTTCTTGCGCTCGCCGCCGACGCGGCGGCTGATCCACACGAAGACGGGCAGCAGGGCGAGCGAGACGAGCGTGAGCCGCCAGTCGAGCGCGAGCATCGCGACGACGGAGGCGATGACGGCCGTCGCGTTCGAGACGAGGGAGGTCGCCGTGGAGGTGACCGTGGCCTGCATGCCGCCGATGTCATTGGCGATGCGGGACTGCACCTCGCCGGTGCGCGTACGGGTGAAGAAGGCCAGCGGCATCCGCTGGAGCTGTGCGTAGACGGCGGTGCGCAGATCGTGCATGACGCGCTGGCCGACGGTGGTGGATATCAGGGTCTGGAGCACGCCGAAGATGCTGGTGACGACCGCAGTCGCGATCATGCCGAGGGCGAGCAGGCTGAGCAGCCCGGTACGGCCCTGCGGGATCGCGACGTCGAGGACCTCCTTCAGCAGGAAGGGGGTGGCGACTCCGACCAGGGAGGAGGCGGCGACCAGGACGCCGACGACCGCGAGACGTCCCCGGTAGGGCCGGAAGAGGCCGACGATGCGGCGCAGCTCGCGCGGCCGCTCGTCCGGGGCGGGACCACTGGGGTCGAGAGATTCTTTCGAGGGTTCCCACTCGGGTTCTTTGGGGCGCATGGGCCTCCTTCATGACAGGTGACGAGACTCGAATGAGCATAGCTCATTGTTACCTATACTCACAATGAATCTGGTCCTGATATCGTTCCCATTATGAGGACCGCAGCATGAGCACCGCTCCCGAGACCACCGACGGCACCGACACCACGGACAGCGTGCTCGCCGAGCAGCTGCTGCGCCTGACCCGGCGCCTCCACCGCATCCAGAAGCGCCATCTGGAGCCTCTCGGCATCACCCCGGCCCAGTCCCGGCTGCTGCGCACCGTCGCGCACCTCTCCGCGGTGCAGCCGCCCCGGATGGCGGATCTCGCCGCCCGCCTGGAGGTGGTGCCCCGTGCCGTGACCACACTGGTCGACGGCCTGGAGAGCGCCGACTGCGTCCGCCGCGTGCCCGACCCGGCGAACCGCCGTGTCATAAGGATCGAGCTCACCGACACCGGCCGCGCCACGCTGCGCCGCCTGCGCAACGCGCGAACCGGAGCCGCAGAGGAGATCCTGGCTCCATTGACCGCCGATCAGCGCGAGGTGCTCGGCGGCCTGCTGAACGCTCTGACGGACGCTCCGGCGGAGCACGGCTGCTGACGGGCGACGGTCCGGCCGGGACCGGGCCGGGGCTGCGCCGAACGAGTGAGAACGACCGACACGGCGCGAGTTGAGGGGCTTCAGATGCCACTGCTGGAACCGAAGCCGGGGGCCCTGCGCCCGCGCACCATCAGCGGCCCCGCCCCCGACCGGTTGCCCGACCGCGCCGCGACGGGCACCCCCGAGCCGCTGCGGAGCGAGCTGGCCGAGCTGCTGGGCGCCGACAAGGTGCTCTCGGGCATCTCCGACCTGGTCCGGTACGCCTCCGACGCCTCCCCGTACCGCTTCCTGCCGCAGGTCGTCGTGGTCGCCGAGGACATCGACGACGTCTCCGCCGTCCTGTCCTACGCCCACGGCAAACAGCGCGAGGTGGTCTTCCGGGCTGCCGGGACCTCCCTCAACGGTCAGGCCCAGGGCGAGGACATCCTCGTCGACGTCCGCCGCCACTGGGCCGGGGTCGAGGTGCTCGACGAGGGCCTGCGGGCCCGGATCCGGCCCGGCACCACCGTCGTCCGCGCCAACGCCGCGCTCGCCCGGCACGGCCGCGTCCTCGGCCCGGACCCGGCCAGCGCCATCGCCTGCACCCTCGGCGGAGTCGTCGCGAACAACGCCTCCGGCATGACGGCGGGCACCACGAGGAACTCGTACCGCACCCTGTCCTCCCTCACCTTCGTCCTGCCGAGCGGCACCGTCGTGGACACGGCCGATCCGCTCGCCGACGAGGAGCTGGCGCACGCCGAGCCCGCCCTGTGCCACGGCCTGATGGAGATCAAGAAGGAGATCGAGGCCGATCCGGAGCTCGTCGCCCGCATCCGGGCCAAGTACGAGATCAAGAACACCACCGGCTACCGCCTCGACGCCTACCTCGACGGCGCCACCCCGGTGGAGATCCTGCGCGGGCTGATGGTCGGCTCCGAGGGCACGCTCGGCTTCATCGCCGAGGTCGTCTTCGACACGCTGCCGCTGGACCGCGAGCTCACCAGCGCCCTGCTCTTCTTCCCCTCGCTGCCCACCGCGGCCGCCGCCGTACCGCTCTTCAACGAGGCGGGGGCGCTGGCCGTCGAGCTCATGGACGGAAACACCCTGCGCGCCTCGGTGAGCGTCGCGGGCGTCCCCGCCGACTGGGCCGCCCTGCCCAAGGACACCACCGCGCTGCTGGTCGAGTTCCGGGCCCCCGACGAGGCCGGCCGCACGGAGTACGAGCGGCGGGCCGCCGAGGTGCTGGCCGGGCTGGACCTGGTGACCCCGGTGGCCTCGGTGACCAATGCCTTCACCCGCGACCCCAAGACCATCTCCGGCTACTGGAAGGCACGCAAGGCCTTCGTCACCGCCGTCGGCGGCGCCCGCGCCTCCGGCACCACCCTGATCACCGAGGACTTCGCGGTCCCCCCGTCGCGGCTGGCCGAGGCCTGCGAGGCCCTCCTCGAACTCCAGGCGGAGCACGGCTTCGACGCCGCCGTCGCCGGCCACGCCGCCCACGGCAACCTGCACTTCCTGCTCGCCTTCGACGCCGCCCGGCCCGCGGACGTGGAGCGGTACGCCGCGTTCATGGACGCCTTCTGCCGGCTCACCGTGGAGCGCTTCGACGGCTCCCTGAAGGCCGAGCACTCCACCGGCCGCAACATGGCCCCCTTCCTGGAACTGGAGTGGGGACCCCGGGCCACCGAGATGATGTGGCGCACCAAGCGGGTCGTCGACCCCGACCTGGTGCTGGCCCCGCGGATCCTCCTGGACCGCGATCCGAGGGCCCACCTGCGCGGCCTCAAGACCATCCCGCAGGTGGAGGCCGTCGCCGACCCCTGCATCGAGTGCGGGTTCTGCGAACCGACCTGCCCCAGCGAGGACCTGACGACCACCCCGCGCCAGCGGATCGTGCTGCGCCGCGAGATGATGCGCCAGCAGCCCGGCTCCCCCGTGCTCGACGGACTGCTCGGCGCCTACGGGTACGACGCCGTGGACACCTGCGCCGGGGACTCCACCTGCAAGCTCGCCTGCCCCGTCGGCATCGACACCGGCGCCCTGATGAAGGACTTCCGCCACCGCCGGCACAGCCCGCGCGAGGAGCGCACGGCCGAGCTCGCAGCCCTGCGGTTCGGCGCCGTCGAAGTCGCCGCCCGGCTGGCCGTGGCCGCCGCCGACAAGATCACCGACACCGTCGGGGACCGGATCCTGCAGGCCGTGACGGGGGCCGCGCGCAAGGCCGTACGCCCCGACCTGGTCCCCGAGTGGCTGCCGCAGATCCCCGGCGCCGCGGCCCGCAAGCTGCCCGCCACCCGGCGCGTGGGCGCCGCCGCGGTCTACTACCCGGCCTGCGTCAACCGGATCTTCGGCGGACCCGACGGCGCGTCCGGGCCCTCCCTGCCCGAGGCCGTGGTGGCCGTGTCGGAGCGGGCGGGCCGGCCGGTGTGGATCCCCGGGGACGTCCGGGGCACCTGCTGCGCGACGATCTGGCACTCCAAGGGGTACGACGCCGGCAACCGGGTGATGGCCAACCGGATCGTGGAAGCCGCCTGGGGCTGGACGGCCGGCGGACGGCTGCCCCTCGTGGTCGACGCGTCCTCCTGCACCCTGGGCATCGCGCACGAGGTGGTCCCGTACCTGACGGACGACAACCGGGCACTCCACGCCGAGCTGCGGATCGTCGACTCCATCGTCTGGGCGGCCGAGGAACTGCTGCCGCACCTGGAGGTCCGGCGCACGGTGGGCTCGGCGGTGCTCCACCCCACCTGTTCGATGCGGCACCTGGACGACGAGGCGCAGCTGCGGGCGGTGGCCGAGGCCTGCGCCGACGAGGTGGTGGTCCCGTACGACGCGGGGTGCTGCGCCTTCGCGGGCGACCGCGGCATGCTGCATCCGGAGCTGACGGAGTCGGCGACGGCGCGCGAGGCCGCCGAGGTGACGGCGCGGGAGTTCGACGCGCACCTGTCGGCGAACCGGATGTGCGAGGTGGGCATGGACCGGGCCACGGGCCGCAGCTACTACTCGGCGCTGCTGGAACTGGAACGCGCCACCCGCCCGTAGGGGCGGGTGGCGCGGCCCGCTCGGCCGTTCCGGTCAGACCACGGTCACCTGGTGGTGCACCACCGCGTCGAACAGGTAGCCCTGCGTGTTGTGGGGCGTGGTCGCCGGCTGGGTCCGTCCGGTGGTGTCGGTGGCCCGCGCGAGCAGCGCGGTCGGACCGGTGGCCCGCGGGGTCCACGGCAGTGACCAGCGCACCCAGCCGCCCCGGCGCGGGGCGTCGTGCAGCCGGGCCCGCTGCCAGCGGCCCCCGCCGTCGGTACTGACCTCCACCCGGTGCACGGCCGCCGCGCCCGACCACGAGCGCCCGGTCAGCAGCCGCGTCCGGTGGGCGGGAACGGTCGCGCCGTGCTCCAGCTCGAAGGCGCTCTTGAGGGTCTGGCGGGTCAGCGGGGCACTGCCCTGCGGGGGCTGGTCGGGCCCGAACAGCCGGTACAGGTCGGTGTTCCACGGTGTGTAGAGGGGCTGCCCGCTCACCTCGATGTCCCCGACCCACTTGATCGAGGAGATCCCGATCCAGTTCGGCACGACCACCCGGACCGGACCGCCGTGGTCGGGCGGCAGCGGCTCGCCGTTCATCTCGTACGCGAGGATCACGTCGTCGAGGGCCTTGGAGACGGGCAGCGGGCGCCGCACCCGGCCCAGGTTCACCCCGTTCGTGACGACCTCGTCGTCCAGCCCGCGGGGCAGTACGTCCACGGCCGTGCGGGTCAGGCCCGCCCGCCTCAGGACGTCGGACAGCCGGGCGCCGCGCCAGTGGGCCACGCCGATCGCGCCGAGGGTCCACGCGGTCCCGGTCACCTGCTGGCCCTGCTGGGTGGTGTAGAAGCTGCGGCCGTTGCCCGCGCACTCGATGAACAGGGTCCGCTCGACCGCCGGCAGCGAGCGCAGCCGGTCGTAGGAGAATTCGACCGGCCCGCCGGTCAGGGCGTCGCCCCACACCTTCAGCCGCCAGTCGTGCGCGTCGAGGCGCGGGGTCACGGTGTGGTTGCGTACGAAGAACCGGTCGATGGGGGTCAGGGGGCCCGTGCCGCGCAGGGCGGCGAAGTTCGTCTCGGCGTTGGTGCCCCGGATGGTGAACAGCTCCGGCGGAAGCGGCTTCACGGTCCCGGGCGCGGCGGCGGCGGTCGTCGTGGCGCCACCGGCGGCTCCGTTCCCGGTCGGGCCCGTTGCGGAGGCTTCGGCGGTTCCGGCGGCGCCCAGGCCCAGAGAGCCGGCGGCGGTCCCCGCGGCGAACAGCTTCAGCAGGTCGCGGCGGTCCACCCCGGAGGAGCGGGCGCGGCCGCGCGCCCACTGCCGCAGGCGCGCACGGTCGTACTGGCTCTCGTCCGACAGGTCGAGGGGCATGGCGGGACACTCCTTGGTCGTGATTCCCGACGGACCGTAGAAGGCGGCCCCCACCTGCGGGAACCTCCTCGCCCGGATGGCCACGAACCTGCAACACGGCTGCAATGAGGGATGGTTCGCGCTCGCCGGGTGAGCAGACCCTGCGGCGAAGCGCTCCGGCCAACGGAAAATCGATTGCCCCGGACCAGTCCGGAACGCGAACCTTGCACGGTTTGGAACACTCGACCAGTCATGGGGCGTCATGCAGATCAGCGATCTTCCGTATCCGGACCCAGGGGTACCGGACGCTCGATCCGGCCCCCGCTTCCTCTGGTGGCTGGGGCGGGGCCAACTCGGCGGACAGGCCAAAAGCCTGTGCTGGGGGCTCCTGCACTTCGGCGGCATCGCGGGGCTGCCGTACACCGTGGGCCTGGGCATCGACGCGGTCGTCGACCGCGACGGCGCCCGGCTGCTGTGGGTCGGCGGCCTGATCGCGCTGCTCGGCGTCGCGATCTCGGTCGGCGACGCGATGCTGCACCGCACGGCCGTCACCAACTGGATCACCGCCGCCGCGCGGGTCCAGCAGCTGCTCGCCCGCAGGACCGCCGAGCTGGGCTCCGCCCTGACCCGGCGGGTCGCGGCGGGCGAGGTGGTGGCCGTCTCCACGGGCGACGTGGAGAAGATCGGCTGGTTCGTCGAGGCGGTCTCCCGCTTCCTGGCCGCCGCCCTGACCCTGGTCCTCGGCTGTGTGGCCCTGCTCTTCTACGCGCCCACGATCGGCGTGGTCGTGGCCATCGGCATGCCCGTGCTCGCCCTGGCCGTGCTGCCGCTGCTGCCGCGCGCCACCCGACGTGCGGACGTCCAGCGGGAGAAGGCCGGCAAGGCCACCGAACTGGCCTCCGACACCGTGGCGGGACTGCGGGTGCTGCGCGGCATCGGCGGCGAGGAACTGTTCCTCGGCCGCTACCGCGAGGCCTCGCAGCAGGTCCGCGAAGCAGCGGTGCACAGTGCCCGGATGTGGGCGCTGATCTCCGCCATCCAGGTGCTGCTGCCCGGCGCGCTGCTGGTCACCGTGGTCTGGTACGGATCGGCGCTCGTCCTGGACGGCCGGCTGGACGTCGGCGAACTCGTCGCCGCCTTCAGCGCGGTGGCGACCATGCTCTACCCGCTGCGCCACTTCGAGGAGATCGCGATGGCGTACTCCTTCTCCCGTCCCTCCGCCAAACGGGCCGCCCGGGTGCTGTCGCTGACCCGGACCGACCCGCAGGCGGAGTCCGGTACGGAGGCGGAGGCCGGTACGGAGCCGGTCGTCGTCACCGAGGTGCCGCGGACCCCGTCCCCCGGCGGGGACCTGTACGACCCCGAGACCGGGATGCTGGTCCCGGCGGGCCGGTTCACCGCCGTGGTGTGCGGGGACCCCGACCTGGCGGGCCGGCTCGCCGAACGCCTGGGAGGGCACCCGATGGACGCTGCGGCCGGGCCCTCCGTCCTCCTGGGCGGGGTCGCGCTGGACGAGCTGGCGCTCGACACCGCGCGCACCCTGGTCCTCGTACAGGACAAGGATCCGGTGCTGCTGTCGGGGACCCTGCGCGAGCTGTTCGACGTACCCGCGTCCGGAGCGGTCGAAGCGCCGGCGGCGCTCGCGGCGGCCCAGTGCGCGGACGTGCTGGATGCCCTGCTGCAGTCCGCCCCGGACGGGGTGGACGACCCGATGGACGCGCGGATCACCGAGCGCGGCCGCTCGCTGTCCGGCGGGCAGCGCCAGCGGCTGGCCCTGGCGCGGTCCCTGGTGACCGACCCCGAGGTACTGGTGCTGGACGAGCCGACCTCGGCGGTGGACTCGCACACCGAGGCCAGGATCGCGGACGGGATCTCGGCCCTGCGCACCGGGCGCACGACGGTGGTACTGGCCTCCTCGCCGCTGCTGCTGGACCGCGCCGACCGGGTCGTCCTGATCCACGAGGGCAAGGCGGCGGCGAGCGGCACGCACCGCGAGCTGCTGCACGGCGATCCGCGCTACCGGGCCGTCGTCACGCGCGAGACAGAGGAAGAACAGCGGACCGAGGTAGAACAGCGGACCGCGGAAGAGCAGCGGGCCGACGAAGAACAGCGGCTCCCGCGGCTGGAATCCGTACGGACAGAGATCGAGGAATCCGCATGATCGGCGTGGCGCCGCCGGAGTACGATCCGGCCGCCCCGGAAACGGCCGCGACCCTGCCCGTGGGCAGCTCGGCGACCGTACGGGGCTACGTGCGCGGCCTGTTCCGCCGCCACCGGCGGGCCTTCCTGGTCCTGGTGGGGGTCAACACGGTCGCGGTGATCGCCTCCATGGTCGGCCCGTACCTGCTGGGCCAGGTCGTGGACCGGCTCTCCGAAGGGGCCCGCGAACTCCATCTGGGCCGGGTGGGGCTGCTGTTCGCGCTGGCGCTCGGCGTCCAGACCGTGTTCGTGCGACTGGTCCGGCTGCGCGGGGCGATGCTCGGCGAGGAGATGCTGGCCGACCTGCGCGAGGACTTCCTCGTGCGGTCGGTGGGCCTGCCGCCGGGCGTGCTGGAGCGCGCGGGCACCGGCGACCTCCTGTCGCGGATCACCACGGACATCGACCGGCTGGCCAACGCGATGCGCGAGGCCGTGCCGCAGCTCGCCATCGGCGTGGTGTGGGCGGGACTGCTCTACGGGGCGCTCGCGGTGACCGCGCCGCCGCTGGCACTCGCCGCGCTGGTGGCGCTGCCGGTGCTGGTGATCGGCTGCCGCTGGTACTTCAAGCGGGCCCCCCGCGCCTACCGTTCGGAGGCGGCCGGGTACGCGGCGGTCGCGGCCGTGCTCACCGAGACGGTGGACGCGGGCCGCACCATCGAGGCGCACCGCCTCGGCGGGCGCCGGATCGAGCTGTCGGAGCGGCGGATCAAGGAGTGGACGGCGTGGGAGCGGTACACCCTGTTCCTGCGGACGGTCCTCTTCCCCGTCGTCAACGTCACCTACGTGACGATCCTCGGCTCGGTGCTGATGATCGGCGGGTACTGCGTGATCCAGGGCTGGATGTCGGTGGGGCAGCTGACCACGGGCGCCCTGCTGGCGCAGATGATGGTCGACCCGATCGGTCTGATCCTGCGCTGGTACGACGAGCTGCAGATCGCGCAGGTCTCGCTGGCCCGGCTGGTGGGCGTGCGGGAGATCGAGCCCGACGCGGGCGACGCGGCCGTCTCCCCGGACGGCCGGGACGTCCGGGCGGACCAGGTGCACTTCGGGTACCGCGAGGGAGTCGACGTACTGCACCAGGTGTCCATGTCGGTGCCGCCGGGCACCCGGATGGCCCTGGTCGGGCCCTCGGGCGCAGGCAAGTCCACGCTGGGCCGGCTCCTGGCGGGCATCTACGCACCGCGGACCGGCGAGATCACCCTCGGCGGGGCGCGGCTGTCGCAGATGCCGGCCGAGCGGGTGCGCGAGCACGTGGCCCTGGTCAACCAGGAGCACCACGTGTTCGTGGGCTCGCTCCGGGACAACCTGCGGCTCGCCCGTACGGGGGCCGGTGACACCGAGCTGTGGGCGGCGCTCGGCGCCGTCGACGCGGAGGACTGGGCGCGGGCGCTGGACGCCGGTCTGGACACCGAGGTCGGCTCCGGCGCCGCGGCCCTGACACCGGCACAGGCGCAGCAGATCGCGCTGGCCCGGCTGGTGCTGGCCGATCCGCACACGCTGGTGCTGGACGAGGCCACCTCGCTGCTGGACCCGCGTGCGGCGCGGCATCTGGAGCGCTCGCTGGCCCGGGTGCTGGACGGCCGCACGGTGATCGCGATCGCGCACCGGCTGCACACCGCGCACGACGCGGACGTGATCGCGGTGGTCGAGGGCGGCCGCATCACCGAGCTCGGCTCGCACGACGCCCTGGTTGCGGCCGACGGCGCGTACGCCGCCCTGTGGCGCTCCTGGCACGGCTGACCGCCGCCGCACCGCCCGCCCCGGACCGCCTACGTGGTCCAGGGCAGGCGGACGGCCTCGATCTCGGGGTCGCGGAGCAGCGCTTCGATCAGACGCTCCGGTCCGGAGACCTTGGTGGCCCAGAGGTCGTAGTCCGTGTACACGATCCAGGAGCGGTCCTCGGGCCACAGGTTGGAGGGGGTGTACCAGATGTCCGGGTTGTCGAAGAGGGCCTGCGCGTCGCCCAGCCTCCCGGAACGGACGTGCTTCCTGTCGAAGTCCCACGCGGCCATCGGGCTGTAGTACGCCGTGCAGGGGGTGTCCGCTCCCCGGGGGCTGTTCGCGGCGAGGAACCGGACCAATTGGTTCCACGTGGGCCTGTCGAGACTGCCCTCGGCGGGCCACTCCACGGAACCGGCGCAGAGGCCCGCCTCTTTCGCGGAGGGGAAGCAGCCGTGGCCGGGGTAGATCCCCTGGGGCACGACCGGATCTCCGAGGCGGACGGCCAGGTCTGCCCAGCGCAGCCGTTCCCAGCCCGGGCCCGGGTGCTCGTCCCGGCTCTGGCTGTGGTTGACGGAATCCGCAGCGTTTGCTCCGCGCTCGTACATGCCGCCGAGCACCCAGGCGGCGTCCGGCCGGCCGGGGGCCTCGTAGCCGGTGAGCCCGTCGTCCTGGGTGAGCTCCGCGAGCCAGTCCGTCTCGGTGGGGGACGCGAGCGGCCACAGGGCAAGGATGTCGTCGGGCATCCGGCAAGGCTACGGCGCCGGCCGCGGGCCGCCCCATTGACGACCGGGTCAGGCGGTCAGGCGGTCAGGCGGTCAGCCCGTCCGTCCGTCAGAAGAAGCCGAGGGCGGAGGCTCCGCCGACTCCGCCCAGGAGCATGAACACCGGCATCAGGACCTTGAGCTCCACCCAGCTGCCGGCGCGGAAGCGCATCATCTTCGGCGGGCCGATCGGATACCAGCGCTTGCCCGCGATGGGCAGGGGCCACAGGATCGGGCAGCCGGAGACGGTCAGCGCGTCGCCGATGTCGTGGACCAGGGCGCCGAGCACGATCGGCAGGCCGAGCCACAGGTATTCCTGGCCGGGGTCGGTGAAGAGCCAGCCTGAGCCGTTGCCGGGCTGGTCGAGGACGCCCGCCAGT
Organism: Streptomyces sp. NPDC058401; assembly: GCF_042722885.1. NCBI lineage: Bacteria > Bacillati > Actinomycetota > Actinomycetes > Kitasatosporales > Streptomycetaceae > Streptomyces > Streptomyces sp. NPDC058401. The sequence continues at coordinate 71,674 of NZ_JBHXKA010000007.1, read as the reverse complement.
ATCCAGGCGCTCGTCGCGCCGAGCAGCCAGACCAGAACGTCGCTGGACATGCGGGCGGCCCGCCACAGCAGGCCTTCGACGGCGAGGACCAGGTGGACGAAGAGGAGGGCGAGGACGCCCCACCGGTCCGCGGTGACGGCGATCGCGGAGGAGCCGGCGCCGATCAGGACGGCCCAGACCCAGGTGTGCGTCAGGGTGCGGTGGCCCCCGGTGCGGCGGGCGTCGCGCGGGGCCCGGGTGGCTTTGTAGACCCCGTAGGAGATCTTGTCGACCACCTCGCACAGGACCCGGGAGAGCGGACCGAAGGCGCGGGAGATCGTCGCCGACTTGTGGTCCAGGTCGGGGGCGAGGGCGGCTCCGGCGCAGATGAGCGCGCCGACGACGAGGACCGGCCAGGGCATCGGATGCCCGGCGGCCGCGGCCGCGGCGCCCACCCCCAGCCAGGCCGCTGCCCCGGACAGTGAGTGCGCCGGACCCATCATGGTCGTTCCCCGCCCCGGTGGTGTGCTGGTCGGGCCCTGTCGACGGTGTCGTTCGGGCCTCATCGACGGCACAGCGTACCGTCGATGATCTTCCTTCTGTCCGCCGGTTCCCTGATCCGGGGGGAAGGCAGGCAAGATGGGGGGTGTGACCCTCATTGATCAGCTCCCGCCGAACGCCGACCCCGATGCCCTCTTCGAGGCTTTCTCCTCGTGGGCGGAAGACCAGGGCATCACCCTGTACCCGGCCCAGGAGGAAGCGCTGATCGAGGTCGTCTCGGGCGCGAACGTGATCCTGTCCACCCCGACCGGCTCCGGCAAGAGCCTGGTGGCGGCGGGCGCGCACTTCACGGCCCTGGCGCAGGACAAGGTCACCTTCTACACCGCGCCGATCAAGGCGCTGGTGTCGGAGAAGTTCTTCGACCTGTGCAAGCTCTTCGGCACCGAGAACGTCGGCATGCTGACCGGCGACGCCTCCGTGAACTCGGACGCGCCGGTGATCTGCTGCACCGCCGAGGTGCTGGCCTCGATCGCCCTGCGCGACGGCAAGTACGCCGACATCGGCCAGGTCGTGATGGACGAGTTCCACTTCTATGCGGAGCCGGACCGCGGCTGGGCCTGGCAGATCCCGATCCTGGAGCTGCCGCAGGCGCAGTTCGTGCTCATGTCGGCGACGCTCGGCGACATGAAGCGGTTCGAGGAGGACCTGACCCGGCGCACGGGCCGGCCCACCTCGATGGTGCGCTCCGCGACCCGGCCCGTGCCGCTGTCCTACGAGTACGTCACGACGCCCATCACCGACACCATCACCCTGCTGCTGGAGACCCGGCAGGCCCCGGTGTACATCGTGCACTTCACGCAGGCCCAGGCGGTCGAGCGGGCACAGTCGCTGATGAGCATCAACATGTGTACCCGCGAGGAGAAGGACAAGATCGCCGAGCTGATCGGCAATTTCCGCTTCACCACGAAGTTCGGCCAGAACCTCTCGCGTTACGTCCGCCACGGCATCGGCGTGCACCACGCGGGCATGCTGCCCAAGTACCGCCGCCTGGTGGAGAAGCTGGCCCAGGCCGGTCTGCTGAAGGTCATCTGCGGCACCGACACCCTCGGCGTCGGGGTCAACGTCCCGATCCGCACGGTGCTGTTCACGGCGCTGACCAAGTACGACGGCACCCGGGTCCGCACGCTGCGCGCCCGCGAGTTCCACCAGATCGCCGGCCGCGCCGGCCGGGCCGGCTTCGACACCGCCGGTTACGTGGTGGCCCAGGCGCCCGAGCACGTCATCGAGAACGAGAAGGCCCTCGCCAAGGCGGGCGACGATCCGAAGAAGCGCCGCAAGGTGGTCCGCAAGAAGGCCCCCGAGGGTTTCGTGGCCTGGTCGGACACCACCTTCGAGAAGCTCATCGGCGCCGACCCCGAAGCGCTGACCTCGCGCTTCAAGGTCACCAACATCATGCTCCTGTCGGTCATCGCCCGGCCCGGCGACGCCTTCAAGGCGATGCGCCACCTGCTCGAGGACAACCACGAGCCGCGCAAGGCCCAGCTGCGCCACATCCGCCGGGCCATCGCCATCTACCGCTCGCTGCTGGACGGGGGCGTCGTCGAGAGGCTCGACACCCCGGACGCCGAGGGCCGCTCGATCCGGCTGACCGTCGACCTCCAGCAGGACTTCGCGCTGAACCAGCCGCTGTCCACCTTCGCGCTGGCCTCCTTCGACCTGCTGGACCCGGAGTCCCCTTCCTACGCGCTGGACATGGTCTCGGTGGTGGAGTCCACCCTGGACGACCCGCGCCAGATCCTCGCCGCCCAGCAGAACAAGGAACGCGGCATGGCCGTGGGCGCGATGAAGGCCGACGGGGTCGAGTACGAGGAGCGGATGGAGCGGCTCCAGGAGATCACCTATCCCAAGCCCCTTGAAGAGCTGCTCCTGCACGCCTACGACGTGTACAGCAAGAGCCACCCGTGGGTCCGAGACCACCCGGTCTCGCCGAAGTCGATCATCCGCGACATGTACGAACGCGCGATGACCTTCAGCGAGTTCACCTCGTACTACGAGCTGGCGCGCACCGAGGGCATCGTGCTGCGCTACCTGGCGAGCGCCTTCAAGGCCCTGGACCACACCATCCCCGACGACCTCAAGTCCGAGGACCTCCAGGACCTGATCGAGTGGCTCGGCGAGCTGGTCCGCCAGGTCGACTCCAGCCTGCTCGACGAGTGGGAGCAGCTGGCGAACCCGGAGGTGGAGACGGCGGAGCAGGCTCAGGAGAAGGCCGACCAGGTCAAGCCGGTCACCGCGAACTCCCGTGCCTTCCGCGTCCTGGTCCGCAACGCCATGTTCCGCCGGGTGGAGCTGGCGGCCCTGGACCACGTCAACGTGCTGGGCGAGCTCGACGGCGACTCCGGCTGGGACGCCGACGCCTGGGGCGAGGCCATGGACGGCTACTGGGACGAGTACGACGACCTGGGCACGGGGCCCGACGCCCGCGGCCCCAAGCTGCTCCAGATCGAGGAGGACGCGGCGCACGGCCTGTGGCGCGTCCGGCAGACCTTCGCCGACCCCAACGGCGACCATGGCTGGGGCATCAGCGCCGAGGTGGACCTCGCCGCCTCCGACGAGGAGGGCCGGGCGGTCCTGCGCGTCACCTCGGTCGGCGAACTCGGCCAGCTCTGACCGCCTCCCGGCCCCGCCCGGGCCGGTACGCGCCCTCCGCCCGACCCCCGACCCGCAACCGACCGGCGCCCTCACGGCGGCCGGGCCCGACAGTGGAGATCCTCTGATGACGAACCCCGCCGAGAGGCTGGTCGATCTGCTCGACCTGGAGCAGATCGAGGTCAACATCTTCCGGGGCGTCAGTCCCCAGGAGTCCCTCCAGCGCGTCTTCGGCGGCCAGGTCGCCGGCCAGGCGCTGGTCGCGGCGGGCCGCACCACCGAGGGCGACCGGCCCGTCCATTCCCTCCATTCGTACTTCCTGCGCCCCGGCATCCCCGGCGTGCCGATCGTGTACCAGGTGGAGCGGGTGCGCGACGGGCGCTCCTTCACCACCCGCCGGGTCACCGCGGTCCAGCAGGGCAAGACCATCTTCAATCTGACCGCCTCCTTCCATCAGCCGGAGGAGGGCAGCATCGAGCACCAGCTGCCTCCCCGCCTCGACTTCCCGCACCCGGACACGCTCCCGAAGGTCGTGGACGAGATCCGCGAGCACCTGGGCACGCTGCCGGAGGCACTGGAGCGGATGGCCCGCCGCCAGCCCTTCGACATCCGCTACGTGGACCGGCTCCGCTGGACTCCCGAGGAGCTCAAGGACGCCGATCCGCGCAGCGCGGTGTGGATGCGCGCCGTCGGCCCGCTGGGCGACGACCCGCTCGTGCACACCTGCGCCCTCACCTACGCCAGTGACATGACCCTCCTCGACGCCGTGCGCATCCCCGTGGAGCCCCTGTGGGGCATGCGCGGTTTCGACATGGCCTCCCTCGACCACGCCATGTGGTTCCACCGGCCGTTCCGGACGGACGAGTGGTTCCTGTACGACCAGGAATCGCCCATCGCCCACGGCGGCCGGGGCCTGGCCCGCGGCCGCATCTACGACCTCGAAGGCAGGCTGCTGGTGTCGGTGGTCCAGGAGGGGCTCTTCCGCCCGTACGGCGCCAAGGCGTCGAAGCCGGCCGTGTCCCCGCAGTAGTCCCGCTCCTTCCCGAAGAACTGAGTGCTTCCATGCCCACCCCGGCTCCCGCCATCCCCTGCCCCTGCGGGCTGCCCGCCGCCTACCCGGAGTGCTGCGGCCGCTTCCACTCCGGTGAACGGCAGGCGCCCACCGCCGAGCTGCTGATGCGCTCCCGCTTCAGCGCCTTCGCGGTCGGCGACACCGCCTATCTCCTGCGCTCCTGGCACGCGTCGACCCGGCCGGGCGTGCTCGACCTGGATCCCGGGCAGCGCTGGGAAAGGCTGGAGATCCTGGCCACCGAGCGCGGGGGGATGTTCGAGACGGAGGGCTCGGTGGAGTTCCGGGCGCACTACCGCGAGGGGCGCCACACCGGCTCGCTGCACGAGCACAGTTCCTTCGCCCGGGAGAACGGGGCCTGGGTCTACGTGGGCCCCCTCTCCCCCGTCGACTTCGACTGACCCCTCGCTCCGGTGAGGGCGAAGTCGAGGCTGGTGCGGTACCAGTCGATCTCGTCCGGTGACCCCGCCCGCAGCAGCCGGGCCGCCACCTCGGCGGCCGCCGGGACCTGTGGGTGCCCGTAGGGCGGAGCCGGGGCCAGTGCCCAGAGCACGATGCGCTCCGCCGCGTCGGGCACGATCGCACGCACGTCTTCCTCGGGGAGCACGGAGGCCAGCACGGCAGCCCGCTCCCAGGGGTCGGCGGTCCGTCTCAGCAACAGCCCGACGTGCCGTTCGCGCCACTTCCGGGGGCGCAGGTCGGCCCTGGCCGCCATCAGCTCCCGGTCAGGCGGCGGCGCGCCGCCCCGCAGCATTCCGGGCTCGCGGGCCGCGAAGTCCCGTAGCTCCGCGGTCAGATAGACCCACACCACCACCCGGTAGCGGTTGATCCGGTATCCCACCGGAGGGAGGTGGCCGCAGCGTGCGAGCCGGGTGAACCGGCTCGGGCCCACCCCCAGGACGGCGGCCGCGGCCTCCGTACCCGCGACGGTCGCCACTCGCACCCGCAGCGCGTCGGGGAACCCCTCGGCCGACCGGACCCGGTCGATCTCGGTCCGGGTGTACCGCGGGGCCCCGGCGGGCCCTTGGGGTCCGGTCCGTACGATGCCCAGCTGGACGGCGCGGGCCAACTCGCTGCGGCTCAGCCCCAGTTCCCGGGCGGCCGGAGCGCCGCCCAACAGCCCGGCGGTGGCCTCCCCGCACCCGGCCGGCGCCCTCTCTGCCGTCTGCGTGATCGCGGTCATCTGCGTGATCGCGGTCATCTGCGTCATCTGTGCCGTCTGCGTCATCACGTTCTCCCCACCAGAGTGATTACTGTGTGTGAAGAACGTAACTCAGAGCGACGACACCCCGCAGGGCCTGTGGACAACCGCACAGCGGGGCAGCAGCCGCCTGGTTCAGCCCCCGGTGATCCGCCGCTCCGCGACCCCCAGGTGCTCCCCCACCCGGTTGACCAGCAGCGTCATCTCGTACGCCACGTGCCCGATGTCCGCCTCGGAGGCGCTCAGCACGCACAGGCAGCTGCCCGCGCCCGCCGCCATGACGAAGAGGACCCCGTCGTCGTACTCGACCATCGTCTGGCGGACCTCACCCGCCCGGAAGTGCCTCCCCGAGCCCTTCGCCAGGCTCTGCAGCCCCGCCGCGACGGCCGCCAGGTGCTCCGCGTCCTCCCGTGCCAGCCCCGCGCTCGCGCCCGTCACCAGGCCGTCGTTGGAGAGCACCACCGCGTGCCGCACCTGCTGCACCCGCCGCGTCAAGTCGTCCAGCAGCCAGTCCAGCTGCTTGTCCAGCGCCATATACAGTCCCTCCCCGTCGACGCGGCCCGACCGGCCGCGCCCCACCCCGCATAGTCGTGCCGCCAGCCTTCCCCACCAGCGGCTTTCCGGCAAGGAGGATGGACCCATGGTGAAGAAGATGACTGAAGAGGAATGGCGGGAGTTCGTCTCCCGCTCCACCCGCACCGGGAAACTGTCCACCGTCCGCCAGGACGGAAGCCCTCACATCGCTCCCATCTGGTTCGTTCTCGACGGCGACTCCTTCGTGTTCAACACCGGGAAGGACACCGTCAAGGGGCGCAATCTGGCCCGCGACGGCCGCGTCGCCCTCTGCGTGGACGACGACCGGCCGCCCTTCTCCTACGTCGTCCTCCAGGGCCGGGCGGAGATCAGCGAGGACCTGGACGCGATGCTCCCCTGGTCGACCAGGATCGGCGCCCGCTACATGGGAGCGGAGAACGGCGAGGCCTTCGGCCGCCGCAACGCCGTCCCCGGCGAGCTCCTCGTGCGCGTCACCATCGACAAGGTGATCTCGGCCGCCGGCGTGGCCGACTGACGGCAGCGCCCGCGCGGACGCCGCAGGGCTCCCGCACCAGCTTTTCGCCGCGGGCCGGTTCACAGCGAATCGGCCCGCGGCTCCACCGACTCCACCGACTCCAGCAACCGTGCCGTGTGCACCCGGCCCGCGTACTCCACCAGCCGGATCAGCACTTCCTTCCCCGAGTCCTTGTCCCGTGCGTCGCACAGCACCACCGGCGTCCCCTGATCGAGGTCCAGGGCCCGCGCGACCTCGTTCGAGGCGTACCGGCGTGCGTTCGCGAAGCAGTTGACGGCCACCACGAACGGGATCTTGCGGTGCTCGAAGTAGTCGACCGCCGGGAAGCAGTCCTCCAGCCGCCGCGTGTCGGCGAGGACCACGGCGCCCAGCGCCCCTTGCGACAGCTCGTCCCACAGGAACCAGAACCGGTCCTGCCCAGGGGTCCCGAACAGGTACAGCGACAGCCCCGACCTGATCGTGATCCGCCCGAAGTCCATGGCCACGGTGGTGGTGGTCTTCTGGTCGACCCCTCCCGTGTCGTCGACCAGTTCCCCGGCCTCGCTGAGGAGTTCCTCCGTGCGCAGCGGCCGGATCTCGCTGACCGAGCCGACCAGGGTCGTCTTCCCGACTCCGAAACCGCCCGCCACGAGTATCTTCAGCGCGAGCGCGGCCAGTTCCTCGCCGCCCTCTGCGGCCTGCGCCGGCCCGTTGTCGTGCAGTCCCATCACAGCGCTCGCAATCCCTCGATGACTTCACGCAGAATCCGCTCGTCCGGCAGCTGTGCGGGCGGCACCGGCCGGCTGACCTTGACGTGCCCGGCCTCCAGCAGGTCCCCGAGCAGGACGCGCACCACGCCCACGGGCAGGTCCGCGTCCGCCGCGAGTTCGGCCACCGACTGGGTCTCGTCCCGGCACAGGCCGAGCAGCGCCCGGTGCTCCGGTCCCAGCAGCGACTCGGCCGCCTCGTCGGTGCCCGCCGGGTCCACGACCACCAGCGCGATCAGGTCGAACCGGACCCCGTGGGGTCCCGGCTTCGTGCGCCCGCCCGTCATGGCGTACGGACGGACGAGCGGGCCCGCGTCGGCGTCGTACCACCGGCCGTTCGTACTCAAGGCCGCCGCCCTCAACCGGCGGCCGGCGGCCGCGCCGCGAACCGGGCCGGGGTGTAGAGGTGTTCGCCGACCCGCTTGACCAGCCGGGCCATCTCGTAGGCGATGAGCCCCATGTCGGCGCCGGCCCCGCTGAGCACGGCCAGGCAGGAGCCGTCTCCGGCGGCCGCCACGAAGAGGTAGCCCTCGTCCATCTCCACCATCGTCTGGCGCACGCCACCGGCGTGGAAGTGCCGTCCCGCACCCTTGGCCAGGCTGTGGAAGCCGGAGGCCACGGCCGCCAGGTGTTCGGCGTCCTCCCGGCTGAGCGCGCTCGAAGCACCCACCGCCAGGCCGTCGTTGGACAGGACCACGGCGTGCCGGACCTCGCGCACCCGGACCACGAGGTCGTCCAGGAGCCAGTCGAGCTCGCCCGACCTTCGGACGCCGTCGAGGTCGATCCTCTGATGTTCGATCATCACCGTGCTCCTTCGCCTTCGCCAGTACTGCCTGTGCCGCCTGTGGCGCCCGCTCCGCCCGCAGTGCCCGGGCCGTCCGCCCCGGCTTCGCCGCTCGCCTGGGTGCCCCGTACCCAGCCCGCCCGGTACGCCGCCATCCGCTCGCGCGCCTGCTCGGGGCTGCGGCCGGGCGGCGCCTCCGCTCCCCGGACCCCGGCCGGGGCCTTGGGAGCGGGGGCTTCGCGCAGCTGCGGGACGAGGCTCGCCTGCCGGACCCGGCGCGGCAGTTCGGTGACCGAGGCGGCCGGGCCCGAGGGGGCCGCGGGAGCCGCCGTGACCGCCGTGGCGGTGGTACGGGGAGCCGCGCCGGCCGAGCCGCGCGGCCGCAGCGGGGCCACCGGGGAGGGCCTGGGCTCCTCCCGTACGGGGCTGCGGTCCGGGACCGGGACCCCGCGCGCGTCGTCCCGTACGACGCTGATGGTCTGGGACGGCTCCCGCAGCCGCTCCCGGACCGGTTCGGTGACGGGCTCCGGAACCGGAGCGGGGGTCGGAGCCGGAGCCGGGGTGCGCTCCTCTTCGGGCTGCGGGGAACCGGCCGTCAGGGCGCCCTGGAGCAGGGAGTTGGGGAGCAGTACCACCGCGGTGGTGCCGCCGTACGGTGACATGCGCAGGTGTACCTTCACGCCGTGGCGGGCCGAGAGGCGGCTGACCACGAAGAGCCCGAGCCGGTCGCTGTCGAAGAGGTCGAGGGCCTCGGACTGCTCGATGCGCCGGTTGGCTTCCTGGAGGGATTCGCGGCCCATGCCGAGGCCCCGGTCCTCCACCTCCAGGACGTAGCCGGCACCGACGGGTTCTCCGCTGACCCGGACCTTGGTGTGGGGCGGGGAGAACTGGGTTGCGTTCTCAATGAGTTCGGCCAGCAGATGGGTAAGGTCGGCGACGGCTCCGCCGACCACGGCGGCCTCGGCGAGCTGACGGACCTCGACGCGCGGGTAGTCCTCGATCTCGGAAACGGCGGCCCGTACGACGTTCGTCAGGGGGATCGGCATCCGCCAGGCGCGGCCGGGGGCGGCGCCCGAGAGGATGATCAGGCTTTCCGCGTGCCGCCGCATCCGGGTGGTGAGGTGGTCGAGGCGGAAGAGGTCGCCGAGTTCGTTGGGGTCGTCGGCGCGCCGCTCCATCGAGTCGAGCAGGGTGAGCTGCTTGTGCACCAGAACCTGGCTGCGGCGGGCGAGGTTGACGAAGACCCCGCTCACGCCGCTGGCCAGTTCGGCGCGTTCGACGGCGGCGCTGAGCGCGGCCCGGTGGACGGTGGCCAGCGCCTCGCCGACCTGGGCGATCTCGTCGTCGGCGGCCGGTCCCCGCGGGGTCTCGGCGGCCACGTCGATGTCCTGGCCGGCCCGCAACCGGTCCATGGCGTGCGGGAGTTTGCGGTGCGCGATCTCCAGCGCGGTGTTGCGCAGCGAGACCAGTTCGACGACGAGGGCGCGGCCGATGCGGACGGAGATCACGAGCGAGGCGGCCACGGCGGCCAGGCCCAGGACGACGGCGGCTCCGGCGGGGCTCAGCGCGCCGGCGCCGAACGGGTCAGCGCGGTCGGCGGCGGCCGTGTGGGCGGCGTCCGCGATCTCCCGCATCGAGCCGGCGACGGAGGTGTACGCGGCCTCCCAGCCGGGGGGCGCGCCCGCGGCCCCCGCACCGGCCTCGGCAGCGAGCGCCCGGTCCTCGGCGCCGGTGAGGTCGGCGTAGGCGGCGCTCTTGGCCACGGACTGCCAGGCGTCCTGCTGGGCGGCGGGCAGGTCCCGGGCCGCGGCCGCGGTCAGGGCCCGGCGTGTCTCGACCGCGCCGGTCAGCCGGCGAAGCGTTTCGGCGGTGCGCTGCCCCGGCGCCGTCAGCAGGGCGTCCTCCCGCGACAGGTGTTCCCCGGCCCGTGCGAACTCCAGCAGGACGCGGGCGTCGCCGCCCAGTTCGGCGTCCTCGCCCCCTCCGGAGAGGGCTCCGCCGACCTCCAGCGCCGAGTCGATCACCCGCGTGTACGTCTCGTAGGCGGCTTCCGGGGTGGCCCGGTGCCCGGCGATGTCCTTGCGCGCCGGGCCCAGCCCCTCGGCAGCGGCCACGAACGCGCGCAGCCGGACGACGATGTCGGTGCGGTAGTCGCCGGAGTCGGCCACGGTGTTGCGGTCGCCGAGCCGCAGTGCCCGTACGGCCCCGTCGGTGCGGCGCGCCTGTTCGTCCAGGGCGGCCGTCTGGCCTGGGGTCTGGGCTGCGGCCGCCTGACCGTCGGTGGGGTCGGCCAGCAGGCGTACGGCCGTGCGCCGTTCGGCCTGCAGGGCGGTGACGGCGGCCTCGACCGGCGCCCGGAGCTCGCGGTCGACGCGCTGGACACGGCTGAGGCGGGCGACGTCCTGGGCCGCGTCGACGGTCGCGAAGGCCCAGAGGGCGAGCAGCGAGACCACCGGTACCATCAGCAGCGAGACGATCTTCGCCCGGACGGTGGCGGGACGCAGCCGCAGCCGCGGACCGCGCGCACCGCCCCCGCCGGGTATCGCCCCGAGCACGTCGGAGGTCGCGCGCACCGCGGACTCCTGGGCGGGCGGTCCGGCGTGCGCCCGGCGGCCCGGCCCCTTGCCGCGGCCACCCGCCGGCGCGGGCGCGGGCGGCCGCGACGCCGCTGCTTCCGGTGATCTGCGGGGTCTGCGCATGGGCTCCTCGTTCCGGGCGGTGCGTACGGACGTGACGGTCGCGGGGGCGGTGGCTGTGGCGGTCGCGGTGGCTGTGGCGGGGCGGCGGGCATCGGCGGCGGCCGGGTGGGGCGGGGTCTCAGCCGGTGGGGGCGGTGGCGGCGCGTTCTCCCAGGCGCAGGTCGGCGGAGGCCATCGCGGAGGCCTCCCGTTCCTCGGCGGTCGGCGAGAGGGCGACGAACGCCGAGGTGATGAAGAGGTAGGAGCCGAGGCCGACGGCGAGCGGGAAGATGAACTGCATGGCGGTGGCGCCCGGCAGGGCCGCGTCCGAGGGGACGACGTTCACGGCGACGGCGAGCATGCCGGTGTAGTGCATGCTCGTGACGGCGGCGCCCATGATGAGTGAGGCGACGGCGACGGCCACCGGGGACTTGATGTTGAGCGCCGCCCACAGGGCGGCGGTGGCGGCGACCACCGCGATGGCGATCGAGAGTCCGACCATCAGCGGGTCGTAGGAGACCGAGCCGTGCAGGCGCAGCGCCGCCATGCCGAGGTAGTGCATGCTCGCGACGCCGAGGCCGGTGGTGAGGCCGCCGAGGACGAGGGCCCGGCCGCGGTCCTTGCCGTAGCCGACGGCGAAGACCCCGGCGCCGACCACGACGACGGCGACGAGCAGGCCGAGGATGGTCAGTGGCACGTTGAAGCGGATCTCGGTCCCGGTGACGTGGAAGCCGAGCATGGCGACGAAGTGCATCGTCCAGATCCCGGTGCCGATGGCCGAGGCCGCCGTGAGGAGCCAGTTGCGGCGGGAGGTTCCGGTCGTCGCGGCGAGCGCGCGAACGGTGCAGCGCAGGCCGAGGGCGGCGCCGATACAAGCCATCACGTATGACAGCGCGGGGGTAAGCCAGCCGTAGGCGGCGTGGTCCAGGTGTCCCATGGCCACGGAAGCTAGTCCGGGTGAGGGAGCGAACACGGGCCGCATTTCGAAAGCCACTGGAACTGCTGGAATATGACAGAGATACGTTCTTCTTCGATCACACCACGTACCACCTTGCACACGTTCCGCAGGCATGTGCCGGGGCGCCGGTGGGGGATCATGGGCACATGAGCGAAGACCGCACACAGGACCACACCCCGAACGGGTCGCAGGACCCGGCCGAGGAGCCGGCCCAGGGCCTGCTCGGGACCGTGCCCGGGAACGGCCCCGGGACCAGACGCGGGACCGGGGCCACGTCCAGGAGTTCTTCGGGGCGCGCGCGGCCGAATGGGACCGCAAGTTCCCCGGCGACGGGCCCGCCTTCACGACCGCCGTCGGCGAGTTCGGGCTGCGCCCCGGGGACCGGGTGCTCGACGCGGGCTGCGGCACCGGCCGGGCCCTGACCGCGCTCCGCACCGCCGTCGGACCGTCGGGAACGGTGCTCGGTGCCGACGTCACCCCGCAGATGCTGACCGCCGCGCAGCAGGCCGGCCGGGACGCGGAGGGCGCCCTGCTGCTGGCGGACGTGGCCCGCCTGCCGCTGCGCGACGGGGTGCTGGACGCCGTGTTCGCCGCCGGCCTCGTCGCCCATCTGCCCGATCCCGGGGCCAACTTGCGCGAGCTCGCCCGGGTCGTGCGCCCGGGCGGCCGGCTCGCGCTGTTCCACCCCATCGGGCGGGCGGCCCTCGCAGCGCGCCACGGCCGCGAACTGACCCCGGACGACATGCGCGCCGAGCACAACCTCGGCCCGCTGCTGGCCGGTTCGGGCTGGCGGATGACCTCGTACGCCGACGAGGACTCCCGGTTCCTCGCGCTGGCGGTGCGCACGCCCTGACCACGACCGGCGAATCCGCTACGCCGGCCACGTGCCCGGCGGTGGCGGCGCCGAGCCGTTCCCGTGGCGGGCGGCAGACCCTCGGTGCAGGTGGCGGGCTCGGAAATCGGCTCCCGCCAGCTCTCGACGCGGTGGTTACTCGCTGGTTAGGGTGCGCCGACGAGAGAACGACCGGGAGGCCACGTGTCCGAAGAGGAGGACGGCGGTTCGCTGTACGTGCTGACCGCCGTGCTGCTGACCCCCGCGCAGTTCCCGAGCATCCTGGGTGACGACTACCCCGAGGCCTGCTCGCTGCTGGGCGTGCCGCCGGCGGCCGCCGGGTACGGCCTGGTGCTGGGGCAGGACGAGGAGGGCGCGCGCTGGTCGGTCGTGGTCGACGACGTCTCGCTCGTGGCCATGGCCATCGCCTCGTGGGACTGCGGGATGGAGTACGACCTGTCCCCCGACGAACGGTCCATCGTGGTCTCGCTGGCGGGCTGGCCGCTGGCGCTCGCGGTGGCCACGGCCGGGATACCCGAGCCGCACGACCCCGAGCAGGGCGCGGACGGCACGGGGCGGGTGCCGCTGGCCCCGCCCTCGGCCGAGGCCTGGGGTCCGGTGCAGCGGCGGATGGGGGCCGACCAGATCGCCCGGGAGTGGGCCGACTGGAGCGAGCGCGTGGCCACGGACGGCGGGGCCGCGGCTGCCGCGCACCCGGGTCTGGCGCGGGCCCTGGAGGAGGCCCTGGAGTACACGCAGAGCCCGCCGCCGCCCGGCAGGGTGCGGTCGTCCTTCGCGGGCGACGAGGCGCGGACGCTGCGCGTCGACGGGCCGGGGTGGTCGCTGGTGGCCCGCACCGGCGGGGCCGCCTTCGTCCTGCTCGACGAGGAGCCGAGCGAGGTGCTGGCCGTACCGCACGAGGCTCAGGGGGAGCTTCCGGAGCTCTCGGAGCTGCTGACGGCGCTGGACCGGGTCGCCGTGCGGCCTGCCTGAGCGGTGCGGGGTGCCTGAGGGGTGCCGGGGTGCCTGAGCGGTGCCGGGTGCTGAGCAGTGCCCGGTGCTGAGCAGTGCCGGGGTGGGTGCGGCGCTGCGTGGTGCTGTGTCGCGTGGTGCCGTGCCGCGGGGTGCCGTGCCGTGCGCGGGTGGGCCGCGTGCGTTGTGTTCGCCCGGCGAGCGGGCGTGACGGGGGAGGCCGTGCTGATGGATCCGGTGGAAGTGGTCCCGGTGGGCATGGTGGTGGGAGGCCGCGCGGAGGTCGTCGACGACGACTGGGGGCGGGAGACCGCGGTGATCCGGCTGGACCGGGAGCGGTTCGGCCCGGAAGCCCTGTACGGGCTGGAGGACTTCTCGCACGTCGAGGTGGTCTTCCACTTCGACCGGGTTCCGGAGGACAAGGTGGAGACGGGCGCCCGGCGCCCCCGGGGCAACCCGGACTGGCCGCTCGTCGGAATCTTCGCGCAGCGCGGCAAGAACCGGCCCAACCGGCTGGGCCTCTCGCGCTGTCGCGTGCTGAAGGTGGACGTACTGGCGGCGGACGGCCCGGAGTTGCACGTCGAGGGGCTGGACGCGGTCGCGGGCACGCCCGTGCTCGACCTCAAGCCGTACATGACGGAATTCGGCCCGCGCGGCGAGCACCGCCAGCCGGAGTGGGCTACGGAGCTGATGCGCGACTACTACTGAGTCGCGCGGGGTGGGGCCGGGTGCCGCGTGTAGGGTCCGAGGTTCCGCGAGCCGGCAGGCACGCGCGTGCGTGCGGCCGGCCGGCCGCAGCGGGAGGCTCGCGGAACCGGGCCGGGCGTTGGGCGAGCCGACAGGAGAGCGGCATGACCGTGGTGACCCGTTTGGTCACGTACACCGATCTGGACGTCGGCGCCACGAACGCCCGGCAGCTGTCGGTGTCGGCACGCTTGGAGGCCCTCCTCGCGGACGGCCGCAGTGTGGTGCTGCTCGACGATCGGGGCTGGAGCGCCTCCGGGCCGTCCGGCATCGCCGCGCTGACCTCCACCGGGGACATCGAGGAGACGGCCCGGACGGTGGTCGGGCCGGACGAGCCCTTCGACGGCATGACGCGGCAGCAGATGGCCGCCGGACACTGGAGCCACCTGGCCGGTGTCCTCGCGGAACAGGGAGTGGACGTACCTGCCCGCGAGCTGGAGCGGCTGCCCCATGACGTGGTGCTCAGCGAGCGTCTTCGCGCATGGATCGGCTGAACGGCCGAGCGGTCGGCTCGGCGGCCGGCGGAGAGGCCCGACGGGTCAGACCCGGTCGAGGGGGATGTGGGGAGTCGGCGGGAGGGTGACCTCGATGGTGTCGCCCGGCTGGATGGTGCCGCCCCGGTGGACCACGCCCATGATTCCGGCCTTGCGGAGCAAGTTGCCCTCGTCGTCCCGGCTCACCACCTGCTTGAGCAGTCCGTGCTGGAAGTTGTCGATCTGCAGGCACGGGTTGCGCAGCCCGGTCACCTCGACGACGGCGTCCGCGCCGAGGCGCAGCAACGTACCGGTCGGCAGGGCGAGCAGGTCTATGCCCTCGGTGGTGACGTTCTCCCCGAGCTGGCCCGGCTCGACCCGGTGGCCGGCCTCGGCCACCTCCTCGAAGAGCTCCCGGTGGATGAGGTGCACCTGCCGGAGGTTCGGCTGCGTCGGGTCCTGGGCCACACGGGAACGGTGCTTGACCGTGACCCCGGCGTGGACGTCCCCCTCGACCCCGAGCCCTTCGAGGAGCCTGATGCTCTCGCGCGTGGGCTTGGTGAACGAATAGACCCCGTTGCTGCTGACCGCCGCGACCTGCGCCGCGCCCGCCGTACCCGCCGTGCTCATGGTTGACCCCCCTGCCGCCGTCAGCGGCCGATCTGCTTCCTGGATATACCCCGCAGCCTACGACGCTGGGAGGAGTCCAACAGCAGGTAGGCGGCCACGGGGACACCGATCAGGACCAGCAGTCCGGCCCAGAACCCGACCGCCCAGAACAGCACGATGGCTGCCACTACACCGGCAACCGCGATCTTTCCGCTCGTGGACATCTGCGGTACCCACTTTCTCCGTCGGCCACTACCCCACACAACGCGCGCTCCGGCCCCCGCGTTCCCGCCTCCGCCCGCCTCCTCGTTTCCGTTCCGCTCCGTTCCCCTCCTCTCCGTTCCGCCCCTCTCCTCTCCGTTCCGTTCCGTTCCGCGCGCACGTTCCCCGCGCGCACCAACGCCCGGGAACGTGACCCGGGTCACGGTGTCGCCTCGGGCCGGGGCGGCCGCCGGTGGGTTACTCTCGGCCACTCCGTATTCGGTAGTCAAGTTTGAGGAATGCGTGCTCCCAACGATCTCCGGCCTCATCCCCTGCTCCGCCGTCTTCCTCCCCGCCGACCCGGCCCGCGACGGCCGGATCGCCTTCTGGCGGCCCGACGCCGCCGAAGGCCTCCGGCTCGACGGCCCGGGCACCGCCGAGCAGCTCGCCGTCGTCACGCCCGGACTGCGGCGCACCACGGTGACGGCCCTCGTCCTGCCCGTCGCCGAAGCCCTGCCGCTGCTCACCCGGGTCCGGTCCGCCGCATCGGCCGGAGCCGCGCCGTTCTGGGGCGCCGCCGCCCTGCTCGCCCTGCGCCTCGCCGCGCGCGGGCTGCTGTTGCCCGGGCTGAGCCCCGCCGGGTACGACGCCTGGCGGCTCGGGCCGCTGGACGCCGCCGACCTGGCGGAGGTCCGGGAGCTGGCGGCGGCCATGCCGCCCGACGCGCACTGCGTACCGGTCGCCGCCGACGGGGATGGCGACCCCGACGCCCCGCCGCGGCTGCCCGCCCCGGAGCCGCTGCTGCGCGCCTTCCTCGACGCCGTCGCCGACACCCTGCCCCGCTCCCCCGCCGCATCCGCCGCCGCCGGCGGGCCCGCCTACGCCGCCCGCCCGCCGCGGCTCCACCCCGAACTGCGCGACTGGGCCGCGGAGGTGGCGGCCGGGCACGACGCCGGGGTGCGCGTCTCGCTCCGCATCGAGGTGGACCCGGACGCCCGGCCCGCCGCCTTCCGCGCCGTCCTGCAGATGCACGGCCTCGCCGACGCCACGCTCGTCGCCGACGCCGCCGACGTCTGGGCCGGCTCCGGACCCGCCGCGGCCGCCTTCCCGCCGGGGGCCCGGCTGGACGCGCTTCGGGCCCTGCGCCGCGCCGCCCGCCTGTGGCCGCCGCTCGCGCCCCTGCTCGGCGCGGCCGTTCCCGACGCCGTGGACCTCGCCGACGAGGAGGTCGCGGAGTTGCTCGGGGAGGCCGCCGGAGCCCTGGCGGCCGACGGGGTGCAGGTGCACTGGCCGCGCGGGCTCGCCCGTACGACGCTCACCGCACGGGCCGTCGTGGGCCGGCCCGCCGCCGGCTCCGACCTGGCGGCCCTGCCGGGCCTGTCGGGCCTGTCGGGCCTGTCGGGCCCGTCGGGCCCGTCTGGCCCGTCTGGCCCGTCTGGCCCGTCTGGCCTGCCCGGCCCGCTCTCCGCCTCCTCCGCGCACCCCCTCGGCTGGCGCTACGCCCTGACCGGCCAGGGCGATCTGACCGCCGACGAACTGGACCGGCTCGCCGAGGCGAAGCGCCCCCTGGTCCGGCTGCGCGACCAGTGGATCCTGATCGATCCGGCCGCGGCCCGCCGGGCCCGGGACCTCGCCCGCCAGGACCGCGAGGTGACGGCCGCCGATGCGCTGGCAGCCGTACTGACCGGCTCGACGGAGGTCGACGGCACGCGGTACGAGGTGGAGGCCGCCGGTCCGCTGGAACGGCTCCGCACGCTCCTCACCACGGACCCCGAGCGCGCCGGCACAAAGGACGCCGACCCCGAGAACGCCGCCGCGCAGCCCGGCGTACAGGTCCCGGACGCCCTCCGCGCCACGCTGCGCGACTACCAGCTCCGCGGTCTGCGCTGGCTCGCCCGGCTGACCGGGCTCGGTTTCGGTGCCTGCCTCGCCGACGACATGGGCCTCGGCAAGACGGTCACGCTGATCGCCCTGCACCTGCACCGCCAGGAGCACGGGCACGAGGGCCCGACGCTGGTGGTCTGCCCGGCCTCGCTGCTGGGCAACTGGCAGCGGGAGATCGAGAGGTTCGCCCCGGGTACGCCGGTGCGCCGCTTCCACGGCGCCGGACGCGACCTCGACGGGGTGACCGGCCAGCCCGCCGAGGTGACCGGCCGGCCCGCCGAAGTGACCGGTCAGCCCGCCGGGGGATTCGTCCTCACCACCTACGGCACCATGCGCCTGGACGCGCCCCGGCTCGCCGCCGTGCGCTGGGGCATGGTCGTCGCGGACGAGGCCCAGCACGTCAAGAACCCGCGCTCCTCCACCGCCAAGGCCCTGCGCACCATCCCGTCGGACGCCCGCGTGGCCCTCACCGGCACCCCGGTCGAGAACAACCTGTCCGAGCTGTGGGCCGTCCTCGACTGGGCCACTCCGGGCCTACTCGGCCGCCTCGGCACCTTCCGCACGCGGTACGCCGAGCCGGTCGAAAGCGGCCGCGACCCGCGGGCGGCGGCCCGGCTCGGGGCGCTCGTCCGGCCCTTCCTGCTCCGCCGCAAGAAGTCCGACCCGGGGATCGCCCCCGAGCTGCCGCCCAAGACGGAGACCGACCACGCCGTGTCGCTGACCCGCGAACAGGCCGGGCTGTACGAGGCGGTCGTGCGCGAGACCCTCGCCGCGATCGCCTCGGCGGACGGGATGGAGCGCCGCGGGCTCGTCGTCAAACTGCTCACCTCGCTCAAGCAGATCTGCAACCACCCCGCCCAGTACACGAAGGAGCAGCACGGCTCGAAGGAGTCCGCCGGGCCTGCCTCCGGCAAGCTGGAGCTCCTCGACGAGCTGCTCGACACGATCCTGGCCGAGGGCGGCTCGGTGCTGGTGTTCACGCAGTACGTGACGATGGCCCGCATCATCGAGCGCCACCTCACGGCGCGCGGGATCTCCCACCAACTGCTGCACGGCGGCACGCCCGTGCCGCGCCGCGAGGAACTCGTCGACCGCTTCCAGGCCGGCGAGGTCCCCGTGTTCCTGCTGTCCCTCAAGGCGGCGGGCACCGGCCTCAACCTCACCCGCGCCGGGCACGTCATCCACTACGACCGCTGGTGGAACCCGGCCGTCGAGGAACAGGCCACCGACCGCGCCTACCGCATCGGCCAGACCCAGCCCGTCCAGGTCCACCGCATCATCGCCGAAGGCACCGTCGAAGACCGCATCGCCGAACTCCTGGAACGCAAACGGGCCTTGGCCGACGCCGTCCTCGCGGGCGGCGAGGCCGCACTGACCGAACTGAGCGACGCGGAGCTGGCCGAGCTGGTGGCCCTCCGCCCGACCGCCTCCGGGGAGCGACACGGATGAACGCGCAGGACCCGTACACGAGCGATCCGTACGCGAGCGACCCGTACGCGCAGGACCCGTACGAGAAGACCTTCCCGGCGCTCCCGCCCGCCCCGGGCCGCGCCTTCGCCCTCACCTGGTGGGGTCATGCCTGGCTGCGCGCCCTGGAGGACAGCGCGCTCGACGGGCAGCAGGTCAAGCAGGGCCGCCGGTACGCGCGTTCGGGCGCGGTCGGGGCCGTGACCGTGCGGCCGGGCGGGCTGACGGCCGTGGTGCGCGATCCGGACGGGACGGCGCACCGGACCGACGTGCTGGTGCAGGAGTTCACCGGAGCGCAATGGGACCGGCTGCTCGGGATGGCGGCCGCCGAGTCGGGCCACATCGCGGCGCTGCTCGACCGGGAGGTGCCGCCGGAGCTCGTGGAGGACGCGGCGGCGGCCGGGGTGGACCTGCTGCCGGGGATAGGCGACCTCGAACCGCGCTGCGACTGCGAGGAGTGGGACCACTGCCCGCACACGGCGGCGCTCTGCTACCAGGTGGCGCGGCTGCTGGACCAGGACCCCTTCGTGCTGTTGCTGCTCCGCGGGCGGGCGGAGGCCGGTGTGGTGGCCGAGCTGGAGGAACGCAGCACGGCGGAGGCGGAGGCTCCCGCGTCCCGGGAATCCGCCGCCGACGCGGGTGTCCTCGCGTCCGAGGTGTACGCGGCGGCCTCCGCCCTGCCCCCGCTGCCCCCGCCCGCGCGGCTGCCGGAGGCGCCGGGCCAGCCTCCGACGCTGGACACGGAGTCGGGGACGGAGCCGCCGGGCCTCGATGTGGACGGGGTGGAGTTCCTGGCGCAGGCGGCCGCGACGCAGGCGTACCGGCTGCTCGCGGAAGCGCTCGCTCCGGCCCACGCGGAGCGCGCCCCGCAGCCCGCGCCCACGGCGGCGCACGACGCCGTACGGCTCACGGCGGAGGCCCATGACCTTCGGGTCCGCTCCCGCCTGTCGGCGGCTTCCGACAGGGACCGGGCGGCCATGGACCGGGCCGTACTCGCCTGGGGCTTCGGCGGGGCGCCGGCCGTCTCGGTCCTGGAGGAGGACTGGACCCCGGACCGGACGTCGCTCACCCGGGCCCGGGCCGCGCTGTCGGCTGCCTGGCCGGAGGGGACGGACGGGCCCGACGGGGCCGCCGCGGACCCGGTGCTCCGCCGGATCCGGTCCCGCTGGACGGAACCGGGCGGTGACCGCCAGCTCCGCCTGGACCGCGAGGGCCGCTGGTGGCCGTACCGCCGGGCGGTGGATCACTGGCTCCCGGCGGGCCCGCCGTCCGCGGACCCGGCGGCGGCGCTGGCCGCGCTGGACCCGGAGGACCCTGAGGACTAGGCGGTCGCACCGACGGGGACCGGCCGACCGGTGTCGCGCACTGGCCGACGTACCGCTTGTCGGGGCGGCGGGCCGGTACGACGATGGGGCGCTCCGGGTACCAAGGCACCGCGAGAGGGTGACATGGACGATCCTTCGGTGGCTCTGCCGGGCGGGGCCGACCCCGCCGAGCGGACGCGGGAACTGCGGCGGGCCCACGCCGCGTTCACCCAGGACGGGCGGGTCGAGGCCCCGGTGCGGGCGGTCATCGCGAGGTCGTGGCGCCGCTGCGCCCGGGCCCGGGTCAGCCCGGAGTGCATGCCCCGGCTGGAGCTGGCCGGGGCGGAACTGCGGTCGTACCGGGAGCAGCACCCGCTGGCCCGGGTGCTGCCGCTGTTCCGGGACCTCGTGGGCGCCTTCGCCTCCGACGGGGCCCATCTGCTGGCGGTGTGCGATGCGCGGGGCAGCCTGCTCTGGGTGGAGGGCGAACCCGCCACGATGCGGCGCGCGGAGGGCCTCGGCTTCGTCCCGGGCGCCCGCTGGGCGGAGACGGCGATGGGCACCAACGCCCCCGGCACGGCGGTGGCGCTCGGGGAGCCGGTCCAGGTCTTCGGCGCCGAGCACTTCAGCCGTCGGGTGCACCCGTGGACCTGCGCCGCGGCTCCGGTCCGCGATCCGCGCACCGGAAGGCTGCTCGGCGCCGTCGACGTCACCGGGGGCGACTGGCTGGCCCATCCGCACTCCCTCGCCTTCGTGCGGGCGGTGGCGTGCGCGGCGGAGGCCCGGCTCGCCCTGCTCGATCCGGCCCCGCCGGCGCCCGGGGACTTCCTCAAGGCGCCCGGGGACTGCCTCACGGCGCCCGCGGAGTGCCTCACCGCGCTCGGCCGCGACGAGGCGCTGCTGACCGGCGGCGGCCGCGAGGTCCGGCTCGGGCGGCGGCACAGCGAGATCATGGCGCTGCTCGCGCACCACCCGGAGGGGCTGTCGGGGGAGGAACTGGCGATCGCCCTGTACGAGGACGAGTCGGTGTCACCGGTCACCCTGCGCGCCGAAATGTCACGGCTGCGCGGCCTGTTGGGTTCCCGGGCCCCGCTCTCGCGCCCTTACCGCACGGCTGCGCCGATGGAGGCCGACTTCACCGCCGTCACCCGCCACCTGGCCTCCGGAGCCGTCTCGGCGGCGCTGGCCCGCTACCCGGGCCCGCTGCTGCCCGCCTCCACGGCGCCGGGCGTCGTCCGGCTCCGGCGCCGCATCGAGGAGCAGGCACGGGCCGCGGTGATCGCGCGGGCCGACCCGGGGCTGCTGACCGACTGGGTGTGCAGCCCGTGGGGCGCGGAGGACCTCGATGTCTGGCGGGCCCTGGCCGGCGTACTCCCGGCTGCGGGCCGGACGGCCGCGCTGGCCCGCGTACGGGCCATCGACGCGGAACTCACCGCGCCGCCGCGGGAGGCGCCGGCGCCCGGGCGGGCCCGCACCGCCCCGGAGGGGAGCACCGGCGGCGCCCCCACCCCGCCACCGGCCGCGGCCCGTGCGCCGCGCGGCCGTGCAACGTACCGGCAACCTGCCCGCCCCTAGCCTCACGGCGAGCACCGGCCGACGGCGGCCGGCGCCCGGCAAGGGGAGGTCCTCCATGGCCCGTTACGCTGCGCCCGGTACCGAAGGCGCGCTCATGTCGTACGCGTCCCGCTACGGCCACTTCATAGGCGGCGAGTACGTCGAGCCGGCCCTCGGGCAGTACTTCGCCAACCCCTCCCCCGTGACCGGCGAGACCTTCACCGAGGTGGCGCGCGGTACGGCCGAGGACGTAGAGCGCGCCCTGGACGCGGCGCACGCCGCCGCACCGGCGTGGGGGCGCACCTCGGTCACCGAGCGGTCCACGATCCTGCTGCGCATCGCGGACCGGATGGAGCAGAACCTGGAGGCGCTCGCGGTCGCGGAGACCTGGGAGAACGGCAAGCCGATCCGCGAGACCCTGGCCGCCGACATGCCGCTCGCCGTCGACCAGTTCCGCTACTTCGCGGGCGCGCTGCGCGCCCAGGAGGGGGCCCTCAGCCAGATCGACGAGGACACGGTGGCCTATCACTTCCACGAGCCGCTGGGGGTGGTGGCCCAGATCATCCCGTGGAACTTCCCCATCCTGATGGCCGTGTGGAAACTGGCCCCGGCCCTGGCCGCGGGCAACACGGTGGTGCTGAAGCCGGCCGAGCAGACCCCGGTGTCGGTGCACTACCTGATCAGCCTGATCGCGGACCTGCTGCCGGCGGGCGTGGTGAACATCGTCAACGGCTTCGGCGAGGAGGCCGGCAAACCGCTCGCGTCCAGCCCACGGGTGGCGAAGGTGGCCTTCACCGGGGAGACCTCCACCGGGCGGCTGATCCTGCAGTACGCGGCGGAGCACCTCAAGCCGGTCACGCTGGAGCTGGGCGGCAAGAGCCCCAACCTCTTCTTCGACGACGTGTGGAACGCCGACGACGACCTGCGGGACAAGGCCCTGGAAGGCTTCACGATGTTCGCCCTCAACCAGGGCGAGGTGTGTACCAGCCCGTCCCGCGCCCTGATCGAGCGCGGCCGCTACGGCGACTTCCTCGACGCGGCCGTGGCCCGCACCGAACTGATCGTGCCGGGGCATCCGCTGGACACGGACACGATGATCGGCGCGCAGGCCTCGGCGGAGCAGCTGAAGAAGGTCCTGTCGTACGTGGAGATCGGGCAGCAGGAGGGCGCGAAGATCCTGACCGGCGGGCAGCGCGTGGAGCACGGCGGCGAACTGGCGGGCGGCTTCTACGTCCAGCCGACCATCTTCGAGGGCGACAACCGCATGCGGATCTTCCAGGAGGAGATCTTCGGACCGGTGGTGTCGGTGACCTCGTTCCAGGACTTCGACGACGCGGTGCGCATCGCCAACGACACGGCGTACGGCCTGGGCGCGGGCGTCTGGACCCGCGACATCAACACGGCCTACCGCGCGGGCCGCGCGATCCAGGCGGGCCGGATCTGGACGAACTGCTACCACGCCTACCCCGCCCACGCCGCCTTCGGCGGCTACAAGCAGTCGGGCATCGGCCGCGAGACCCACAAGATGATGCTGGAGCACTACCAGCAGACGAAGAATCTTCTGGTGTCGTACTCCCCGAAGAAGCTCGGCTTCTTCTAAAAGTTGAACACGGTGCCTGACCTGCGCAAACGACCGGTCAGGCACCGCGCCCTGCTCTGGTGACAGCTATCGAAGCCGCGTGATTCCAGGGTTTGTTCGCCTCCGGAATCCGACTTCGCAGAGAAGATCCGGGCCGGTCACGGACCAGGGCGCGGTCACGCCCAGGCCGTGGCCGTGAGGACTGCTGCGGCCACGGCGGGAAGCGTGAGGTGAGTGGTGTCGATGGTGAAGTCCGCAACGTCCGCGCGATCCAGGATCCGATCGAGCTCACCCGCTCGCCCGAGGTGCCAGCGCCGTGAGTTGGAATCGCCGTCGCCCTTGTGGCGGCGGGTGAGGCGGGCGCGGACTGAGGCGGCCTCTGCGGTCAGGCGGCATACCTGGAGCGGGATGCCGAGGGCCATCTCGTAGGCGTGGCGTTGTTCCACGCTCTCCGCGACTCCGGCCAGGACGATGCGCCGTGCTCCGGCGTCGCGGTAGACGGTGGTCAGACCGTGCAGGTTACGCAGGAGGACGCGGAAGTTGAAAGGGTCTGTCTCGGGAGGCGGCCACGACTGGCAGATGCGGTCAAGGTCGATGACCGCGTGCGGTAGGCGAGCAGTGGCAAGAAGGTCGCCCAAAAGGTCGGCTACCGAGGTCTTGCCGACGCCTACCGTGCCTGTGATCAGCAAGGCCTGACGGTCTACCACGGGCTGGTTCACTCCTTGCGCCTCTCTGTTCATCGCGGCCTTGCCGACTCCCTCGAGAGCATGTCCCCTCGTTGGCGCAGAGGTTGGTACTTCCACGCTGGTGGGTGGTGGGTGGTGGGTGACTGAAGAACCACGAAACCCGGTGTGCTTGACCGGAGCGGATCCGTCCCCGGTCAGGGGAGGTCGGTGGGGAATTCGACCGTGCGGTCGTCGATCCGTACCCGGTTGCGGTCCAGCCACTGGACCTCCGGGGTACTGCGCAGGAAGGCATCGAGTTCGGCTCGTTCTTCCTCGGTGAGCCAGGAGGGCGGGTCGGAGACGGCGCGGAAGCGACAGGCGGCAGCGAGGTCGGCGATGACGCGGCGTTGCGGGGTGGTCAGGAGGCAGTGGCGGGTGCGGAAGTAGGCGACGTCGGGGTCGATGTCGTAGAGCGCGTCGAGCCAGAGGCGGCCGGCGGAGACGGCGACGGCGTTGCTCGCAGCGGCGTCGGAGGGGTCGTTCAGGCCGTAGTAGGACCAGGTGGGGCCGACGTCGGGGCCGATGCGGATGGCGTCGATCAGGCCGAGGGAAGGGAGGGGCAGGGCTCCGCTTCCCAGGAGGTAGGCGTCGTCTCCGGCGGCTTCCCGGACGATGGTGAGGGCGTTGCGGTAGATCTCCTCGCGTCCGATGTCGCCGCCGCGCGCGGCCGGGGCGGCCGCGGCGTTGATGAAGTCGAGCTTGAGGTAGCGGAAGCCCCATGCGGTGAGGCGGGTGATGGTCTCGCGGAGGTGGTCCTGGGCGGCCGGCAGGGTGAGGTCGAGTGAGTGGTAGCCGGCGTCCCAGTTGTAGCCGGTGACGGCGAGGTTTCCGTCGGTATCGCGGAGGAACAGCTCGGGGCGGTCCCGGACGATCTTGGACGTGGGGAGCGCGATGAAGGGTGCGATCCACAGGCCCGGGATCTTGCCGCTGTCCTCGACGGCGGCCGCGAGGTGGCGCATCCCGGAGGGGAACTTGGCGTTCGGTTCCCAGTCGCCGACGATTTCCTGCCAGCCGTCGTCGAACTGGACGACGTCGAAGGGGAGGGAGGCGATGCCGGGGAGTTCGGCCAGGAGCGTGTGCTCGTCGATGTCCTCGTAGTACGAGTACCAGCTGGACCACACGTTGCGGTGGCGGGGTGGGTTGCGGCGGCCGCCCAGGCGCTTGGCGAGAAGTTCGCTGTAGCGGGCGAAGACCTCGGTCTCGGGGCCGACGGCCGCGAACCAGGGGGCCGAGCCGTGTTCGTACCAGCCGGAGAGGGTGTCGTGGTCGGCGGCCAGCCGCGGGTTGCCCAGGCCCAGGGAACCCAGGAGGAGGACGTCGCCGTTGCCGGCGTCGAGGGCCGCGACCGCGGAGGAGTGGTGGCGGTGGTCCTCGTGCCAGGCCGTGTCGTCCGCGGTGAGCCGGCGGCGCGGGTCGGTGATGCGCAGCGGTTCCGCGGCCAGGTTGCGCCACCCGGTCGGGGACCAGGAGTTCCAGCCGTGCCGGTAGAAGTCGGTGTCTCCCAGGCCGTGCAGCATCGCCACTGGGCCGGCGGGCAGGATGACTCCGCCGTGGACCGCCTCCGGGGTGCCTTGGGCGTGGACGGCCAGGCGGTGGCGGCCCAGTTCGATGATGTCCGGCATGAAGCTCCTTGGATGTCAGAAGGTCGAGGTGCGCGCAGGCGGGGCGAAGCGGGTGGGGTGGCGGTACGCCGGCCGTCCCGGACTACGGGAGTTCGGCTGGGCTGTGTTCCCGTGTGGCGGGCCGGGACGGCAGGCGCGGGTGCCGCAGCGGGCGGGGCTCAGTCCTGGGCGAAGAAGCCGTCGACCTGCTTCTGCAGGCCGGACAGGGCCGCGGAGCCCGAGGTCTCGCCGAGGTAGACGCTGAAGACGGCGTCCTTGACCGCGGCGGTGATCTCGTCACCGTGGTTGGTGACGGGCCAGTTGAAGAGCTCGTTGGTGGCGGCGGCCTGGTTGGTGAAGGGCGAGGCGTCGCGTCCTGCAGCCTTGTGCGCGGCCAGGGCCTTCGTCGAGGAGGTGGAGATGGCGGGGAAGACGACTGCCTTCTCGGCGACCAGGTCCTGGCAGTCGGTGGAGCCGAGGAACTTCACCCACTGCCAGGCCTGTTCGGGGTGCTTGGTGCCGGCGTAGATCGCGTCGGACAGGCCGTTGATCATGCTTTTGCGTCCGGCGGGGCCGGTCGGCAGCTGGGCGAAGGCGAACTTCTGCTGGGCGGTGGGGCCGAGGTAGGTGTTGAGGTTCCAGGATCCGGTGATGCCGAGCGCGGCCTTGCCGCCGTTGAGGACGGCGTCGGTGCCGATGGTGGAGGACTTGTCCAGCTTGGGGGCGTAGCCCTTACCGGCGAGCGAGGCCATCCAGTCGATGGTGGCGGCGAGCTTGGGGTCGCCGTAGTTGAACTTGGTGCCGAAGGGGTTCTTGTCCGTGAAGGTGAAGCCGGTGGACGCGGCGAAGTTTCCGAAGCTGCTCTGGCCGGGAGCTCCGCCCGAGTCGTAGTCGGGCTGGTAGCCGTAGACCGCGACGCTTGTCTTGTCGAAGGCGGGGTCGAGGCCGTTGCGGCCCTTGGTGTCGACGGTGAGCTTCGCGATGAGCTTCTCAAAGGAGCCGCCATCCTTCGGGTTCCAGTCCAGGGAGGCCAGCGACGCCGGGTCGACGCCGGCCTTCTTGAGGAAGTCGGCATTGTAGACGAGGGCCATGGTGTCCCAGTCCTTGGGCAGACCGTATCTCTTGCCGTCCTTGGCCCAGAGGTCCGCGAGGCCCTTCTGGTACTGCCCCAGGTCGATCTTGTCCTTGTCCACGTACGGCTGGAGGTCGAGCAGCTGGTCGCTCTGGACGAACTTGGGGTAGAAGCCGACGTGGTCGGTGAAGACGTCCGGCGCGGTCCCGGAGGCCAGGCCGGTGGTGAGGTTGGTCCAGTACTCGCCCCACGCGGTCTGGGATATCTCGACCTTGATGGTGGGGTTGGCCTTGGTGAAGGCGTCGGCGCACTCCTGGTAGGCGGGGAGCTGGCGGTCGTCCCACAGCGCGTAGTTGAGGGTTACGTTCCCGCCGCCGTCGGAGGTGGAGTCGGCGGAGCAGGCGGTCATGCTGCCGGCCAGGGCTACGACGACCAGGGCGGTGCGGATGCGCAGGTTCATGGAGCGGCTCTTCTCTGTGAGCGGGACGGGACGGCTACTTGACGCCGGTGAAGCTGATCGATTCGACGAGGCGACGGCCGAAGATCAGGAGCAGCAGCAGGACGGGGAGGACGGTGAGGATCGAGGCGGCCAT
This sequence comes from Streptomyces sp. NPDC058401, assembly GCF_042722885.1. Classification (NCBI taxonomy): domain Bacteria; kingdom Bacillati; phylum Actinomycetota; class Actinomycetes; order Kitasatosporales; family Streptomycetaceae; genus Streptomyces; species Streptomyces sp. NPDC058401. Next base: position 44,430 of record NZ_JBHXKA010000007.1, on the reverse strand, counting down.
CAGGCCGGTCCAGTCGGGCGAGGTGTTGGGGCCGGACTGCTGGAGGATGCCGATCGCGGCGGTCATCAGCCGGATGTCCTCGTCCTTCCCGGCCAGCAGCGGCCAGAGGTACTCCTTCCAGGAGTTGACCGCGGTGATGAGCCCGATGGTCAGCAGTGGCCCCTTGTTCATCGGCAGGATGATCCGGGTGAACTGCCGCCACACGCCGGCGCCGTCCAGGTAGGCGGCTTCCTCGACCTCGCGGGGGACGGAGAGGAAGAACTGGCGCAGGAAGAAGATGGCGAACGGCGTCATCAGGAGCGCGGGGGCCAGCACGCCCTGCCAGGTGTTGAGCCAGCCGAGCGACTTCACCGTGACGAAGTTGGGGAGCAGCGTGAAGATCGGCGGCACCATGAGGGCTGAGATCACCAGAGCGAAGACCCCTTGCCGGCCCCGGAACCTGAGCCGGGACAGGGCGTAGCCCGCCGCGGCGCAGAACAGTGTCTGGGCGACCGCGATGGTGGTGCTGTAGATCAGCGAGTTGCGCAGGTACAGCAGGAAGTCGAGATGTGCGGCGGTGCCGCCCGCCGCGAGGGTCTCGGCCTTGGTGGTGAGTCCGAGGATCCGCTCGAAGTTCACGGTGGTCAGGGTGGAGGGGACGAGCGCGGTGCTGTCCGCGAAGAGGTCCTTGGCTGGCGTGAAGGCCGTGCGGATCATCCAGTAGAAGGGGAACAGGGTCGCCGCGATGACGGCTGACAGGAAGGTCCAGGCGGCGATTCGGCCGGGGTTGCGCCAGGTCTTTTGCATGGTGTGGTCGTCTCGTTTCAGGCCAGGTCGGAGCTGGAAGCCCGCAGCATGCGCAGCTGGAGGAAGGTCAGGGATCCGAGGATCAGTACGAGCGTCATGGCCAGCGCGCTGGCGTAGCCCATGTGCAGGTAGCTGAAGGCCTGCCGGTAGATGTAGTAGTAGATCGCCTGGGTGGCGTTGACCGGGCCGCCCTTGGTGGTGACGGCGATGGTGTCGAAGATCTGGAACGAGCCGATGAGCGAGACCACCAGGACCAGGGCCAGGACGGGGCGCAGGAGCGGCAGGGTGATGTGGAAGAACAGGCGGATCTCGCGGAGCCCGTCGATGGCGGCCGCTTCGTAGATCTGCTTGGGGATCTGCAGCATGCCGGCGTAGAGCAGGAGCGCGGTGTAGCCGGTGTAGGCCCAGGTGTTGATCGCCGCGATGGCGGGCATGGCCTGATCGGGGTCGGAGAGGAATCCCTGGGGAGAGATGCCGACGGCGCCCAGCAGGTGGTTGGCGAAGCCGAGATTGGCGTCCAGCAGCCAGAACCATGTCAGGGCCACCGTGACGTTGGGCACCAGCCACGGGATCAGCAGCGTGGCGCGCAGGACGACGGAGCGGGTGAGGCGGGCCATCAGCGCCGCGAGCACCAGGGCCAGGACCGTCTGCGAGACGATGTTGAGGACCACGTACTCGGCCGTGACCCGCAGGGACTTCCAGAACAGCTCGTCGTTCCAGAGCTGTTGATAGTTCTCCAGGCCGACGAACTCGGGCGGCCGCGGGGAGACCGGGTTGTAGTTCGTGAGGGAGAGGTAGGCGCCTCGGACGGCGGGATAGACGTAGAAGAGTGCGAAGCCGATCAGGGCCGGCGCGAGGAACAGTGCGGCGGCGCGACCCTGGTGGTCCATGACCGAGCGCTTGCGGGGCGGGCCGGGGCGCTGCACCGGGCCGCGGGAGGCCGACGTGGCGTTCTTCTTCTCCGCCGTGGCTGTCCGAAGGGTTGTCATGCTGCGTCTTCCTCGATTGCGTGGTGAGGCGGATCCTGGCCCTGTGTCGCCGCGCCTTCGAAGCGGCTTGAATTGGCCCTGTGACGGGCTGGGTTGAGCTGGTGCGCGACGCGCTTCCGAGATACATTCTCAACTTGGCGATGTAAGTGAAAGACAGGGCGGAACCGGTGTCAAGGGAGCTGACAATGTCAATCGCGTCGAGCGTTGCGGGAAACCGGTCGCTACTACGGCGGATCAACTCGCTCGCCCTGCTCCGCGAACTGCGCCAGGGCCCCGCCACCATCACCCGCCTGGTCAACATCACCCGCCTCTCGCGCACGGCGACCGAGGCGGTCCTCAGTGATCTGCAGGAGCTGGGCTGGGTGAACGTGCTGGCACCCGACGACCGCGGCGACCGCCCCGTCATGGGCCGGCCCGCCAGCAGCTACGCCTTCAGCGGCGACGCCGGCCGCGTGCTGTCGGTGGACATCGGGGCGCACCACATCCATGCCGTCGTCGCCGACCTCCTGGGGACCCCCCTGGCCGGGCGGAACCTGTCCGTGGACGAGAACGCTCCCGCCACGGAGCGGCTGCGGGCGGTGCGGGAAGTGGTGGCCGAGGTGCTCAAGGCCGCGGAGGTGGCGGCCGAGGACCTGTGGACGGTCACGCTCGGATCGCCCGGGGTCATCTCCGAGGGCACGGTCCGGCACTTCGGCGGCTCCGGCATGCCGGGCTGGATCGGCCTGAACCTGGCGGCCGCGTTCGCGGAGGACTTCGCCTGCCCGGTCCTGGTCGAGGGCGACTGCGCGCTGGGCACGATCGCCGAGCACCGCCTGGGAGCGGCCCAGGACGTCCAGTACATGGTCTACATCCTGTGCGGAAACCGCACCGGGGCCGGCATCGTCGCCGGCGGCGAGCTGTTCCGCGGGCACCGCGGCGGCACCGGCCTGATCGGCGAACTGCCGCAACTGCGATGGCGCGAGCTGGAGACGGACTACCCCGGCCGGGTCTCCTCCGGCGATCACCTGACGAGGCTGGAGATGTTCGACGCCGCGCGCAGCGGCGATCCGGCCGCGCTGGCCGCAGTGGCGTCCTTCGCCGAAGCGCTGTCCCTGGGCATCGCGGCGATGACCCTGGCCGTCGACCCCGAGCTGGTCGTACTGGGCGGCGGCAGCTCCCACTCCGCCGACCTCTACGTCGACCTCGTGCGCGAGCACCTGACCAAGCTGTGCCCGCTCGTCCCGCGCGTGGCGGTCTCGACGCTCGGCAGCGACGCGGTGGCCCTGGGCGGCGTGCAGGTCGCCTGGAGCCACATCGACGCCCAGCTGACCCGCGTCGTCGAGCAGGGCGACGCCTTCCCGCAGGCCGGCGCGGGGTTCATGGCCCGCTGACGCCCCGCCTCCTCCGGGGGGAGGCGGGGCGCGGCACTGCGGGCTGCTACTCGAAGGAGATGTTGTCGATGCTCACACTGCTGGAGCCGCCGAACCAGAAGCTCATGGTGAGCTGTCCGGGCGAGGTGCGGCTGATGCCGTTGGCCGTGAGCGGGATCCTGATGTCGGTGTACCCGGTGGTGAGGGCCGGATGTCCGCCGCCGTCGAGGACGAAGTCCTTGAACCGCTTGGCCACCCCGCCCACGGAGAGCTCGAAGTCCTTCTGCTCACCGCCCTGGAGCCCCTTGGCCCGTACGACCAGGTAGTTCTTCGTGGAGACGTCGGTGTAGACGTCCGTGCCGTACCAGCCTGCGTTGTTGTAGGCCAGGGTCAGGGCCCCGCCGGAGACCGCGCCCGCACCGCCCCCGTTGGTGAAGCCGTTGGCTCCGGTCCACTTGCCGAGGTCATTGGATGCCGCGCCGGGATAGGCGGGGCTGTTGTCGTAGTTGTCCACCAGGAGGCCGCCTCCACCGGGTGCGGAGCTCGTGGTGACGGTGACCGGTGCGCTGGCCGGAGAGGTGTTTCCGGCGGCGTCCTTGGCGCGGACCGTGTAGGTGTAGGCCGTGGAGGCGGTCAGCCCCGTGTCGGTGTACGTCGTGCCCGTGACCGTGGCGACCTTCGTCGCGCCCCGGTAGACGTCGTAGCCGGTCACCCCGACGTTGTCGGTCGCACCCGACCAGGACAGCGCCACCGTCGAGGCGGTGCGGCCGGGCGAGGTGAGCGTCGGCGCGGTCGGCGCCGTCGTGTCGCCGCCGGGGGTGCCGCCGGCCAGGCCGAGGCCGCCCAGGTCGAGCCAGCCGTCGGCGCCCTGGTTGGCATTGGCGAACTGCAGCGGGTAGGGCCGGCGGTAGCGGTCGATGACGAAGTCGCTCAGCCGGGTCGCGGCGGGGCGTGCCTTGAGGACCGCGGGGGTGATGGTGTCCAGCGGGTTGTGCACCCGCATGACGAGCTTGTAGTCGCCCGACGGCAGCCCGGCGGGGTCGACGGTGGTCGAGAAGTTCACCTGACGGCCGTGGTCGAGGTAGGTCGGGTCGGCGCCCAGGTTCCAGTCCGGGAAGGACCGGATCTTCAGCGGCTGCATCTTGCGCAGGTCCCAGGGGGTGTCCCAGGTCTTGACCAGGTTGCCGGCGGCGTCGCGCAGGCCGAGCTGGACGGTCCAGGGCTGGTAGAACGGTGCCACGCCGTCGTTCTGCATGGTGACGCCGACCTTGAAGGATCCGTTGGCCGAGTTGTTGAAGTTGGCCTGCGGGACGTGCAGGTTGTAGCCCATCTTCCGCATGCCGGCCGAGACCTTGGGGTCGGAGGTGCTGTAGCTGTTGGCGCCGGTCTGGTTGATCATCCAGCTGATGTGGGAGAGCTCGGTGGCCGCCAGGACGTTGTCCACCTGTCCGCTGCCGCCGGGCCAGTTCGCGTACAGCTGGCCCTGGATCTCCGGTCGGGCCTCGCCGCCGATCGAGGCGGTCGTCCAGCGGTTCAGCGTGCCGCCGTTGATCGCGCGCTGTAGGAACGCGTCGTCCGCACCGCCCAGTGACTTCGGCAGCGTCATGCCTTTGAGCGTGCCGCCGCGGTCCTCCTTGTACGCCCAGGAGTCGTCCTGCAGGCCGACGTTCGGGGTGTCGGCGAGGCCGGCCAGGTCGCCGTAGCGTATCTCGGGCTGGATGTTGTCGAAGGCGTCGGAGAAGGCGTGGACCAGGGTCGACACCGTCGCGTCGCTCGGCATGAGGTTGGGGTAGCCGTCGGCCTGGTCCGCGTCGTACGGCCAGGTGTGCCACTCCCCCCACAGGCCGACCAGGCCGGCCGTCATGAACCCGATGCGCGGGTCGGCGGAGCCGCCGGGACCGGCGTGGTCGTAGCGGGCGGCGAAGGCGTTCACGAAGTTGGTGAACGCACCGATGGTGTCCGGGTCGTCGTAGTCCGGGCTGACAGTGCCCCAGGCGGGGTTGGTGCGCATGGTGACCTTGCCGTTGAGGCAGGGCGGTATGCCGTTGCCCGGGTGCGAGCCGGTGCCGCCGGGGTACTCCACGTAGAAGCGGAACGCCAGCTGACGGCCCCAGACCGCGGCCTCGTCCAGGGCCTTCTCGAAGATCGTCCAGTCGAAGCTGTTGCAGTTGGAGGGGTCCTTCATCACCTCGTTGAGGGCGAAGTAGCTCCACATGACGCCGCCGGGGTACTTGTCGGCGTAGTTGTCCCCGGGGAACAGGAACGGCGCGATGCCCTTCAAGGGCTGACCGACGGGAGTGTCGGCGTAACCGTAGGTGTGCGCGGCGAGGCCGGAGTCCACCGGTTCCGACACCGGCGGCCGGGGCGGCGGGCCGGTCGGCGCGGCGGACGCCGGCAGTGGATTGGCGACCAGAGCAGTTGCCAGGAACAGCAACAGCGCAGGCCAGTGACGAACCCTCACAGGTACCTCCGGGTGCAGAAGAAGGGGTTGGTACGGATGCCGGGGCGCGAACGAGGGGTGTGCTCAACCTCGATGCGCCATCGCCCAGGCCCGGCGATCGGACGTGGTGCGGAACCGTGGAGCCGGTCGCCGCCCCCTTGCTCCGGCCCCGGCGTGCCTGAGTAACGGCGCTGGCCACCGGGTTCGTTGAAGCGCGATCGCACGGATTCCGCAGGGTTGGATTCCGGGCAGGGGCGGTACTCGCGTCATATATACGCAACTTGGGAATGTAAGTAAAGGGTGTGGACAGAACCTGAACGGGGCTTCGCGGGGCACCCCGGGGGCACCAACGGCGTTCCTGCAGAAGGGTCGTGACGGTGTTGAACCATCCATCTCGGCAGACGGGCAGCCCTGTTCCTGCCGGCTCACGACCATCCCGCCCCACCCCTGCACCGGGTCCCTCGACAGGCCGCCGACCTGGGCATATACGGCCATCGGGAGGCACAGCCCTCGACGAGAGGCCCGACATTGCCGCAGGAGCGCCGCGTCGGGGTGTTGCACGGTCATCCCCGACCGCGTGCCCTCGTACGGCGGCCCGCGGTGCCCGTACGGAAGAGTCCCCCTGGGCGCGCTTCGACGGCACACCCCTGCGCGCGTGCGACCCGTTGTATACCGCTCGGAAGGCAGCGGACAGCACGGTTCGGGTGACGGAACGTGGAAGCCAGCGCCACCCAGCCGCGGCGGGCGGGTTCGACCACGGCTAGGAGCAAGCCGTCAAGCGCTCGGCGTCCGGCCTGTGCGCGACGCCCGGCTACCGCTCCGCTCGGCCGCCTTCCTGACGGCTCTTCACCGAACCGATCCCACCGGGACCCGCATCGGCCAACGTCCTGACGGCCCGCCCGGCCACACCGCACTCCGGCGGCTCACCGCGACGGCCGACGGCTGACCCCGGGAACAGCGCCCCTGCCGCCGAGTTCGCTCACGGTGCCAGCGCCCGGGCCGTCCGTGCGGCGCGGCGTCCCGCCGCCACCGTGCCGAAGGTCTCGCGGTCGTCGAGAAAGCCCTCCAGGGCGAACGTCGCGGCTCCGCGGGTCACCGGGTTGCCCGGAACCGTGCTCAGCTGCAGGGTGAGAGCCTGCACGGTCGCCGGCAGCGCGTGCTCGGCGATGGCCTCGCGGGTCTGACTCAGCAGCCGCTCGCCCAAGTGCTCAGCGACCAAGCCGCCGAGCACCAGGGTCTGCGGGTTGAAGAGGTTGAGCAGGTCGGCCGCGGCCATCCCCAGGTAGCGGGCGGTTCGCGCCACCGCCTCGACGGCCACCGGGTCGCCCTCGGCCCGCGCGCGGGCGACGTTGGCGAGGACGACTTCCTCGTCCGCGTCCAGGAGGGAGCTCCGCGGGTCCAGTTCCCGGACGGTGCGTGCGATGCCGCGCGTGCTGACGTACGCCTCCACGCACCCCCGTCTGCCGCACCGGCACGTCCGGCCCCCACGCTCCAGGCAGGTGTGCCCCCACTCGCCGGCACTGTTGGTGGCTCCCCGGTACAGCGAGCCGCCGACCGCGATGCCGACGCCGACGCCGGCGCGCAGCGTGGCGACGACGAGATCGTCCGCCTCGCGTCCGGCACCGAACCACATTTCGGCGACGGTGCCGGCCTTCAGAGGGTTGTCGAGGTACAGCGGCACGACCAAGCGCTCCGCGAGGAGCGCCCGCAGGGGCACGTCCCGCCAAGACCAGTACGGGGAGAAGACCGAGACGCCGCCTTCGCGCTCGACGAGCCCGGGAACGCTCACGCCCGCTCCCAAGAGGTGCGGGAGCTCCCCGTCGGCACCGATGAGCTCCTCGATGCCGGTCACGATGGCGTCGACGACCTGGTCCGGGCTGACATCGACCACTGACAGCTCCCGCCGTACCGCGCGTTTCACGGTGAGGGCCAGGTCGAACAGCTCGATCTGCACGGACGTCTCGGCGACGTCGATGCCGAGCAGCGCGCCGCGCGCGGCGTTGACCGCGAGCCTCGCCCGCGGGCGCCCGCCCTTCGAGTCGTCGTGCCCGACCTCCAGCAGGACCCCGGCCTCCAGCAGTTCCGCGACGAGATTGGCCACGGTCGCGAACGACAGGCCGGTCGTTACGGCGATCTCCTGCCTGCTCGCCGGCGCGGACGCGGCGAAGACGGATCGCAGCACGTCGAACCTGTTGCGGCGCCGGATGTCCTGCGCGGTGCCCTTGGCCATGCGGCGAGTCCTCTCACGGTGGCGCGGCAGAGACCGACGCGCTCGCGCCCCAGCTTATTCCGATCATTGGACGATGAGTATTTACAGGTGTTAGACAAACCCCTAGAGTCCCCGCTGAGAAGCGAGGAGCGACACCATGCAACTGATCGCGCTGCACTGCTCACCCCCACCGGGCCGACTGACGGAGGGTCCCGTCTGGCACGCCGCGCGCGCCGAGGTGCTGTGGGTGGACATCACAGCCGGCCTCGTCCACCGGGCCCCGCTGAAGGCCCGGGACGACGGCGGCGACCTGCCGGACCTCGGCCCCCGGACCACCCTGAGCCTCGACCGGCCCGTCGGAGCGGTCGCGCTCTGCGCGTCCGGCGGGCTCCTCGCCGCCGCCGGAACGCAATTCCTGCGCATCGACGAAGCCATGGGGACGGCCACGGAATTCGGTGCCCCCGTCGTACCCGCGGACGGGACTCCACGGCGGATGAACGACGCCAAGTGCGACCCCGGCGGACGACTGCTCGCCGGCACCATGGCCTACGACACGACGCCCGGCGCGGGGGCGCTCTACCGCCTCGACCCCGACGGCACCGTGACGACCCTGATCGACTCGGTCACCATCTCCAACGGCCTCGGCTGGAGCCCCGACGGCAGCCTGCTGTACTACGCGGACAGCCCGACCCGCCGCGTCGACGTCTTCGACCACGACCTTGCCACCGGCGCCCTCTCGAACCGCCGGCCTTACGCCACCACCGGGGAGGACGGGGAACCGGACGGCCTGGCCGTCGACACCGACGGCCGGGTCTGGGTGGCGGTGTGGGGAGCCGGGCAGGTCAGGGCGTACACCCCCGACGGGGACCTCCACGCCGTCGTGACGGTTCCCGCCTCACAGGTGTCCAGCTGCGCCTTCGCCGGCCCGGAGCTGGACCTCCTGGTGATCACCACCGCGGCCGAGGGACTGGCTCCCGAGGAACGCGCGGAACAGCCGCTCGCCGGCCGGGTCTTCATGTGCCGCCCCGGAGCCACCGGTCTGCCCGTCGCCCTGTTCGCCGACGGCCCGCCCCGGCCCTTCGCGTGAACTGCCCTCCACGACTCTTGAGGTTGCCCGTCATGACACATCTGACCACCGCCCTCGCCGCCGCCCCGGTGATAGCCATCCTGCGCTCCCAAACACCCCACCATTTCGCCGTCACCGCCGACGCCCTTCACGGCGCGGGCGTCCGAGCCGTCGAGTTCACCCTCACCACACCCGGCGTCCTGCCCACGATGCGGGAGTACGCCCAGTCCAAACCGACCGACCTGGCCCTCGGCGCGGGCACCGTCATGACCCCGTACGACGCCCAGCGCGCCGTGGAGGCGGGAGCCACCTACCTCATCACCCCGGCCATCTGCCCTGACGTCATCAGGGAGGCCCTCTTCCTCGGTGTCCCCGTCCTCCCCGGAGCCCTCACCCCCAGCGAGATCGTCGCCGCCTGGCGGGAAGGCGCCCGCATGGTCAAGCTCTTCCCCGCATCCATGGGCGGACCGGACTACCTGAAGGCGATCCGGGCCCCCCTGCCGCACATCCCGCTCATCCCCACCGGGGGCATCCAACTCAATCAGGCCCCCGCCTACTTGGCGGCCGGCGCGACCGCCCTGGGCATGGGCAGCCCCCTGATCGGAGACGCCTGCGAAGGCGGCGACCTGGACGCGCTGCGCGACCGAGCCCGCACCCTGCTGGACGGCGTCGTGAACTGCGTCCGCTCGTGAGCGCGCTCGTCACGCTCGGCGAGGCCATGGCCGTCCTGGCCGCCACCCGGCCCGGCCCGCTCGCCCCCGGGGCCGAACTCCGCCTGGCCTTCGCCGGGGCGGAGGCCACCGTCGCCATCGGAGTCAGCCGACTCGGACACCACGCCTCCTGGATCGGCCGGGTCGGAGCCGACAGCGCCGGGACGATGATCCTGGACGGGCTGCGCGGAGAATCCGTCGACGTCGCCCGCGCACGCGTCGACGACACGGCGCCGACCGGGCTCATGCTGCGCGAACGCCGGACCCCCGATCACACCCGCGTCACCTACTACCGCCGCGGACTCGCCGGCTCACGCCTCAGCGCCGACGACATCGACCCGGAGCTCATCACCCGGGCCCGCGTCCTGCACGTCACGGGCATCACCCCCGCCCTCGGCGCCGCCCCGCGCGCCGCGGTCCGGCGGGCCGTCGACCTCGCCCGCACCGCCGGTGTCACCGTCTCCCTCGACCTCAACTACCGGGCCCGGCTGTGGACCCGGCAGGAAGCCTCGGCCGAGCTCTCCGACCTCGTCACCCGCGCCGACATCGTCTTCGCCGGCCCGGAGGAGGCCGCCCTGGTCGTACCCGAGGCCGACCCCGCCACCATGGCCCGCGCCCTGCTCCTCCTCGGACCGCGCGAGGCCGTCCTCAAACTCGGCGCCCGAGGAGCCCTCGCCGCCACGGACTCCGGGGAGGCCCTCCAGGACATCGTGCCGGTCACCCCGGTGGATCCGATCGGCGCCGGGGACGCCTTCGTAGCCGGCTACCTCGCCGGACTCCTGGACGGAGCCCCCCTCGCCGGCCGTCTCCGACTCGCCGCCACCTGCGGGGCCTTCGCGGTGGCCTCTCCCGGCGACTGGGAGGGACTGCCCCGACGGGCCGAACTCGACCTCCTCCACGGCGACGACGTCACCCGCTGACCGGCTCCGTACCGCCCTCCCCGCACTCAACCCACCAGAGCACGGAGGCCCCCCTCATGAACCGACTCACAGAACGAACCGCGGTCATCACCGGCGCCGCGTCCGGCATCGGCGCGGCCAGCGCCGTACGCCTGGCAGCCGAAGGCGCCGCCGTCGTCCTCGCCGACATCGCCGACGAGCGCGGCGCCGCACTCGCGCAGGAGATCCAGGACGGCGGCGGCCGCGCCGCGTTCGTCCGCTGCGACGTCTCCTCCGAGCAGGACTGGTACCACCTGCGCGAGAGAGCCCACAGACTGTTCGGAAGCGTGGACATCGTGCACAGCAACGCCTTCACCCATACCTACGGGCCCGCCCACAAGCTGTCCCCGGGCGACTGGGACCGCGACATCGCCGTCAACCTCAAGGCGCCCTACCTCGCAGTGCGGACCTTCCTCGGTGACCTGCGCGCCACCCGTGGCTCGTTCGTCGCCACCTCCAGCGTGCACGCCCTGTGCAGCCTGCCCGGCTACCCGGCCTATGCCGCGGCCAAGGGCGGCATGTGCGCGCTGATCCGCCAACTCGCCGTCGAGTACGGGCCGGACGTGCGGTTCAACTCCGTACTGCCCGGCCCCGTCCTCACCGAGAACTGGCAGGACGTGGACGAGGAGGGCCGCCTGCTCTCCGCCCGGGCCACGGCCCTCGGCCGGCTGGGCCGCCCCGAAGAGGTGGCCGCCGCCGTGGCCTTCCTCGCGTCCGACGACGCCTCGTACATCACCGGCACGAACCTGACCGTGGACGGCGGCTGGGCCGTGAAGAAGGAGTCCAAGTGAAGATCACCTCCCTGCGCACGTACCTGGTGGCCCCGCGCTGGTGCTTCCTGCGCATCGACACCGACGAGGGCATCACCGGCTGGGGCGAGCCGGTCGTCGAAGGCCGCGCCCACACCGTCGCGGCCGCCGTCGAGGAACTCTCCGACCACCTCATCGGTCAAGACCCGATGCGCATCGAGGAGCACTGGCAGGTCCTCACCAAAGGCGGCTTCTACCGGGGCGGCCCCATCCTCTCCAGCGCCGTCGCCGGCATCGACCAGGCCCTGTGGGACATCGCCGGCAAGGCGCTGGGCGTACCGGTGTGGCAACTCCTCGGCGGGAACGTCCGCGACCGGACCCGGGTCTACAGCTGGATCGGCGGCGACCGCCCCGACGACGTCGCCGAACAGGCCGCGGCCCGCAAGGCCGAGGGCTTCACCGCGATCAAGATGAACGCCTCGCCCCAGCTGGAACTGATCGACACCCCCCGCGCCGTCCACGACATCGTCGAACGCGTCGCGAGCGTCCGCTCCGAAGTCGGCGACGACTTCGACATCGCCATCGACTTCCACGGCCGCCTCACCCTCCCCATGGCACGCCGCGTCCTGCCCCTGCTGGAGCCCTACCTGCCGTTCTTCGTCGAGGAACCCGTCGTCCCCGAGATGAGCGCCCACATCGGCGAGATCGTCCAGTCCACCAGCATCCCCATCGCCACCGGCGAGCGCCTCTACTCCCGATGGGACTTCAAACCGGTGCTCCAGCAGGGCATCGCCGTGGCCCAGCCCGACCTCTCCCACGCCGGCGGCATCTCCGAGGTCCGACGGATCGCCGCGATGGCCGAGGCCTACGACGTCTCCCTCGCCCCGCACTGCCCGCTCGGGCCCATCGCACTCGCCGCCTGCCTCCAGGTCGGCTTCGCCACCCCCAACCTCCTGATCCAGGAACAGAGCCTCGGCATCCACTACAACACCGGCTCCGACCTCCTGGACTACCTCACCGACCGGTCCGTCTTCCAGTACGAGGACGGCCACGTCGCCCTGCTCACCGCCCCCGGCCTGGGCATCGACATCGACGAGAAGGCCGTAGAACGCGCTGCCGAGTCCGGTCACCGCTGGCGCAACCCGATCTGGCGCCGCACGGACGGATCCCTGGCCGAATGGTGAGGAGACCCGAGGGCTACGCCCGACCGTCACGCCAGCGATGGCCACCGGTCCGCGGCCCACTCCGGCCATCCCGACCACGGAGGCGGCGGACCTCCCAGCTCGTGGCCTTCGACCTCCGTGGTGCCGGGCTCCTCGAACAGCGTTCTCCAGTGCGCGAGGTCCGCTTCGTTCATGGGGAAGGTCTGCCCCGGAGCGGCCAACTGGCGTTCGGCGATCCGCGCGCGTTGGGTCTCATGGTCCACCGGCAGGTACACGAGTCGGCAGGAGGCGCCCGCAGACTCCACCAACCAGCGGATCGCCGACCTCTCATCACGAGACCAGCATCCGAAATCCAAGACCACATCCGTCCCGATTCTCAGCGCCTCCAGGGCAAGCGCGAGCAACCGTCCTTCCAGCACGTCACGCTTCCCATCCACCTCCGGGTCTGCGAACAGCGGAATCATCCACTCATCCGGCGTCAGCCGCAGAGCCCTGTGCTCGGCGGCGAGCTACCGAGCCCTCGTGGTCTTCCCGGCCCCTGGAAGACCAACTCGCCGGACTATTCGGGCGGGCGCCGAAGGGGAAACCAGATGGCGGCCGCCAGGCGGGCCGTCCTGGTGAGGACGGTGTACGGGACAGCTGTGTGTCCTTGGGCTCGGACCAGGTTCTCCAGGTGGTCCCGCAGGAGCCAGACGTCTTCGGGCCGGGACTGCTCGCGGACGTTCAAGGTGTCGTCGAGTCGCTGTGCGGTGAAGTCCAGCTGCGCGCGGACGGCGTCCAGGCTGGTGCCGGCGAGCTGGAAGTTCAACAGGAGCTCTTGGCTGGTGCGTGCGCGTTGTTCTTCGTTCAGGGACATCTCGTCCTCCTGGGCAAGTATTGGTGCTGTTCGCCGCGGCCCTTCCCTGACAGGGGTGGGTCGGGGGTGCGACAGTGCGCTGGGGTCAGCGTTCGCTGTCGAGCTGTGCGAGCTGCGGGGCGGCGTAGCGGCCGCCGGAGACGGCGGAGGCGGGTACGGCCTGCTCGATGGCTGCCAGGTCCTGTTCGTTCAGGATGAGTTCGGCTGCGGGCAGGGCTTCGGTGATCCGCTGCGGGCGCCGTGCCCCGATCAGGGCGGCGACGTCGCCGTGCTTTCGTCCCTGGGCCAGCACCCAGGCAATGGCCAGTTGGGCCACGGTCACGGTGTGGGAGTCCGCGATGTCGCGGAGCTTGTCGACGAGGGCGAGGTTGGCGGCGACGTTGCCCTGGTCGAAGCGCGGAAGGTGGGAGCGCGGATCGCTGCCGTCGGCGGCGGGCTGATAGGTGCCGGTGAGCAGGCCGTGCGAGAGGACCCCGTAGGCGGTGACGCCGATGCCGAGTTCCCGGCAGGTGTCGAGGATGCCGACCTCGATGCCGCGGCTGAAGAGCGAGTACTCGATCTGCAGGTCGCTGATCGGGTGGACGGCGTGGGCCCGGCGGATGGTGTGCGCGCCGACTTCGGAGAGGCCGATCGAGCGTACGTATCCGGCCTGGACCATCTCGGCGATGGCGCCGATGGTCTCCTCGATCGGGACCTCGGGGTCCAGGCGGGCGGGCCGGTAGATGTCGATGTGGTCGGTGCCCAGGCGCTGGAGCGAGTAGGCGAGGGCGCTCTTGACGTGGGCCGGGCGGGCGTCGAAGCCGGTCCAGTTCCCGTCGGGGCCGCGCAGGCCGCCGAACTTCACGCTCAGGACGGCGTTGTCGCGGTCGCCGGGGCGCAGGGCCTGGCGGATGAGCCATTCGTTGTGGCCGGTCCCGTAGAAGTCGGCGGTGTCGATCAGGGTGAGGCCGGCGTCGAGGGCGGCGCGGATGGTGGCGATGCCGTCCGCGTCCCGTGCCGGGCCGTAGGTCCCTGACATGGCGCTGCAGCCCAGCCCGATTTCGGGGACGAGGGGGCCGTTCGTGCCGAGTCGGCGCATTTCCATGATGGTGGCTCCTGTATTGGGCAGGTCACCGGTTCATGGGCTGGTTGACCTGCGTTGGGGTGGCGTGGGGTGTTGTGGTGCCCGGGAGTCGTGGGCGGGGGCGGTCGGGGAAGGCACCGTTGTCACTGGCCTTCGGTGCCCAGGATGGTCAGCAGACTGCCTTCGCCGTAGGGGAAGGCGTCGGGGTCCGGAGCTGTGGTCATGGCGGTGACGCGGTCGCCGATGGTGGTGAGTGCCTGGGACAGGGCGGTGCGGTCCTGTGCGGAGAGGTCGCTGAAGATCTCGGTGATCACTTCGGCTCTGGTGGCCATGGCTAGGCCGATGGCCTTTTTCCCGGCCGCAGTGATGTACACCAGGCGTGCCCGCCGGTCCTTGGGGTCGTCGCGGCGTTCTGCGAGACCGTCTCGTTCCAGACCGTCGATCATCTCGGTGATCGTGCGGGGTGTGACGCCGAGGGCCGCGGCCAGCGCGGCCTGCCGCGCGGGTCCGTGGGCGACCTGCCGCAGGGCGCGGCCTCGTGCGACGGACACGCCGTGTGCTTTGAGGCGCTCGTCGAGTATCCGGCGGATCCTCGTGACACACGTCAGCATCTGCTCTGCGAGAACGAACTCGTCCATAGAGGATTCAACTCCTGTGCGTGACTGTTAAGCCCTCACCATGAGGACCCTCCTTAAATTATTGCTCCGTTGTCGGCTTCGTGATGGCCTGGGTGTACAGGCGCGGCGGGTACGGGTGCGGGGTCGTCAGGCGGGCGTGTCCTGAGGGGCTGGCAGGTGGTTTCGGGTCCGGGTGTTCTGCATGCCCGGCTCGTACTTCCATGCGAGCAGGAGGAACCAGACGGGGAGCAGGAGTCCCGAAGGGGCAGCGATGACGGCGGGGAGGAAGGCCCCTAGGAAGCTGGACAGCCCGAGCGAGACTCCGACCAGCGTTCCCACGATGCGTACGCTCTTGGGTCGGGCCTGGAGCGACGCGGTGACGAACCACACGCCGGCGAGCACGTGCCCGGCGAGGCGCACCGTGGACGCGAGATCGGCGGGTATCTCGTTGATCGTCAGCATTCCCGACAGGACGTCGAGAGTGATCCACCCGAAGCCGGCCGCCTTCGCCCACAGCGGGGAGTCCATGCGGGAGATGACGACCATGATGCACAGGTGAAACAGGATGCCCGTGTACTCGATCGCGACCGCGCCAGGAGCGACGAAATGCGATACGAGCGTGGGGGCGAAGAGGATCGGCGGGAGCACGCAGAGGGTGCGGAAGCTGAGGACTTCACGGCTTGTCGTGATCATGAATCTGACTCTTCGTCCTTGAGATCCGAAGTGGATGATTCTTCGCGGTGCGGACGCAGGGGGCACATTCGCCGCAACGCCCCGCGAGCGGTGCGGGGCAGCTCCGCCTCCATCGAGTAGTGAGAGCCGCGGCTCTCCACACTTCAAATAATACACCCACATAGTGTGGGCCCACATCATGTGGGTGCGAGTATTCTGTCCCTACTCGACGCCAGTGGAAGCTGTGGCAGGACGCGACCGTCACGAGGCCCTCCCGGCGGCATCCCCGTCCGCCGCCGCACCCGGTCCAGCCCTCTCACCCACGACCCCGGCGACGGCCCCGAGCGCTCCGGCCGGCCCGCAGACCCGGGCCCGGGGCACGCTGATCAGCCACGAACACACCACCACGGGCACCGCGAAGCTCATCCGGCTCCCCGACGGCTCCCGCACCCTGCGGCTGGAGAACCTCGACACCAGCAAGGGCCCCGACCTCCGCGTCTGGCTCACCGACGCCCCGGCGAAGGAGGGCACGGCGGGCTGGCGGGTCTTCGACGACGGCAAGTACCTCAGCCTGGGCAAGTTCAAGGGCAACAAGGGCGACCAGAACTACCCGGTCCCCGCCGACGTGCAACCTGGCCTACCACCGCAGCCTCACCATCTGGTGCGACCGCTTCGACGTCTCCTCCGGCGCCGCGGCCCTCACGGCAACGTGACCACTGCCCGAATACCGTCCACTCCCCAGTCCATGATCGGCGTCCGGGCAGTGGTGCGTGCCCCCGTGCGCTGATCATGCCGCTCTCCCCCACGGCACCGAGACGCTCTAAACCCTGGCCGACCGTACGGACTTGACGCCTCGCGAGGGCCTCGACCCCCTGCGGGAGACCGCCCTGAACGCCATGTCCGGCCTCGCCCTGACCTCCCGCATCACCGGTCTCGACAGCGGCGTACTCACGCTGCGGTGGACGCGGACCAGGGACCAACTGCTGCGCCTGTTCGAGACGCCTGCATAGGAGCGGTTCGACGGCAAGACGCTCCGGTTGCGGGGTCGGTGACGGTTGGCCCCGAAGCGAGAGATCGAGCAGGACGAGGGCGGCGCCGCCAAGCGCGACGGCCGGAGCAGGTCGTTGGGGAAGCGCCCGCCGAAGCGCGGCGCCAGGTGCGAGCGGCGCGCGGGCAGCTACCGACCTGACCTTTCACCGGCTGGCTCAGGGCAGGCACCTGTCCGCGGGCGGTGCCCGGAAGGCTCGAGCACCAGCCCGGTCACGGCCCGCCGTCGGAGCCGGGCGCGGTCACGGCGAGGCCGGCGATGAGGATGTCGGCGACGGTTTCGGCGTGGGCGCGGACGGCCTGCTCGTCGGGGTGCGCGGGCGCCCCGAGGAGCGCAGCCGCGGCCGGGCTGGCGTACTGGGCGCCACCACCCTGAACCACCAGGAAGTGCAGCGTGGCATAGGGCACCGGTCGGATGCGTCCCGCGTCCACGAGCCGGGCGAGAAGTCGCTCGACTCCGGGTCGCAGCGGGTTGACGAAGCGCTCGACGACGAAACGCACGCGCGGGCTGTCTATTGCCCCCTCGTGGTTCATGATGCGCGCCATCTGAGGGTGCGCGGCCGAGGCCAGTACCTGCCGGACGATTCCCTGCCGCAGGGCTTCCAGGTCGTCGAGGTCCGGGGAGTCGCCGACCTCGCGCCAGGCGCGCTCGGAGTCGGCGAGCGCATGCTCGATCGCCGCGAACCAGAGCCCCTCCTTCGAGCCGAAGCGCGCGGTGAGCAGGCCGTGGCTGACACCCAGACTGCGGGCAAGGTCCCGCACGGACGTCCCGCCGAATCCCTTCTCGGCGAACGCGTCCAAGGCCCCCTGCAGCAGCCTCGGCAGATCGGTCTCCTGACCGGCCCGCGGCCGACCACGTCCGCGCGGGGCCTCGGTGTGAGTCATCCCCACTCCTCAAATTTGTCCGTTTTGACCACTAAGTGCATACTCGAAGAGAGAAATAGTCAAGTGGATATTTTCTCCTCACCGACACCCGCTCCGAGAGGACCGTGGACGCATGTCTCACAACAACCCCACGCCCGCCCCCGCCCGCCTTGCCGACACGTCCGAGGACTACGCGCGCCTCGGCATCGAACCCCGCGCGATCAAGCCCTCCGAGGACGGTATGCGCACGGACGGCGCACCGGGCAGCTACGAGTGGTGGTACTTCGACGCACACCTGGACGACGGCGCCAAGCTCGTGGTGGTCTTCCTGACCAAGGAGTTCACCGACCTGAGCAAGCCGCTCACCCCGAAGGTCCGCATCGACCTGACCCTGCCGGACGGCACCACCAGACAGAAGGCCGCGGAGCTGCCCGCCGAATCCTTCAGCGCCTCCACCGACACCTGCGACGTACGGATCGGCGACAACGTTTTCACCGGCGACCTGCAGACGTACACCATCCGGGCGCAGGTGGAGGAGGTCCAGGTCGAGATCGTCTTGAAGGGCGACGTGCCGGCCTGGCGCCCGGAGACCGGCGTCTGGCTGTTCGGAGAGCAGGGAGAGCACGACTTCTCCTGGCTGCCCTCCGTGCCGCAGGGCAGCGTGGAGGCGACGTACCGGGTGGACGGCGACAGCCACACCGCCAACGGCGTCGGCTACCACGACCACAACTGGGGCAATGCCTCGATGCTCGAACTCATGCACCACTGGTACTGGGCCCGTGGCGCGGCCGGCCCCTACTCGGTGATCACCTCCTACATCACCGCGCAGGAACGGTACGGGTACACCGAACTGCCCGTGTTCATGCTCGCCCGCGACGGAAACCCGATCGCCGACGACGGAACGAGGGTCACCTTCGAGGAGCTGGGCCCCTACACCGACACCAAGACCGGCAAGCCGGTCGGCAACCTCACCCGCTACACCTACACCGACGGCGACGAACGCTACGTCGTCACCTGGACCCGCCACACCGATCTGGGTGCCTCCAAGTTGATCGACCAGATCAAGGGCCCGAAGAAGGCGGCCGCCAGGCTGGCCGGGTTCGACGGCGCCTACCTGCGTTTCGCCGGCGAACTGCGGGTCGACCACTACCAGGGCGAGGAGTTGGTGGACAGTCACACCGGCGACGCCCTGTGGGAGCTGATGTATTTCGGCAAGGCCCGCCCCTGACTCGGGCTGCCGCGCCTCCCCTGCACGCCCGAGGACAGCTACGCGGGCGCTCCACGCGGCATCGAGAGCGGTACACGGACGCCCTCGCAGGGGCCCCGCAGGCGCGAGCCCGGCTCGCTCGGCGAGAGGGCCCGATCGCGGCCTGCATCGCGGTCCCGACACGCGGGCAGCGGCATGGCAGCAAATAGTACGGTTGCGTTTCTCCCGCAGCTCGGCGTACGGTTACGTACGAAACAGTTCCGTTCTATATGGAGGTCCTGATGGCCGACGCCACCGCCGCGGGCCAGCCGATCCGACGTCCCCGCATGACGCCGGACCGCGAGCTGGAACTGCTCACTACGGCGCTGGACGTGCTGTGCGAGGTCGGCTACGAGGCGCTGTCGATGGACGTGGTCGCCGCCCGGGGCCATTGCAGCAAGGCCACGCTCTACCGGCAGTGGAAGGGCAAACCGCACCTGGTGGCGGCCGCCCTGCGCGCGACCCGGCCCGTGGACGCCGCCTCGATCGACACGGGGTCACTGCGCGGTGACCTCCTCATGCTGGGGCGGGAGGCGGCGGCACACGCCGAGAAGCGCACGACCCTGTTCGCGGCCGTGGGCCACGCGGCCATCATCGACGCCGAGCTCGCCACGGTCGTGCGTGCCTCGTTGCTCGAGCAGGTGATCGCCGACCTGTCCCGCTTCGTCGACCGGGCGGTCGAGCGCGGGGAGCTGCCTGCCCGGCCGCCGGGCGCAGAGTTCCTGCCCCAGCTGATGTTCAGCGCGATCATGTCCCGCCACCTGTTCGACGCGAGCTTCGCCGACAGCGACTACGTCACCCGTTTCATCGAGCACGCGATCCTGCCGATGCTGCTGGCCCCCTGACCCCGGCCGGTCCGCCTTCCCTCCCCCGCGCGCACCCGCTCCTCCTCCTGCTCCGACCCCTTTCCTTTCTTCCGTCCTGGAGCGCACAGCCATGTCCCACGCCCCGGCCCGCGTCGCCGACGCAGGCACCACTTTGCCCTCGCCCACCCAGGGATCCCGCCACCGCTGGTGGGTGCTGGCCGTGATCGGCATAGCCCAGCTGATGGTCGTCCTGGACGCCACCATCGTGAACATCGCCCTGCCCTCCGCCCAGCAGGACCTGGGCTTCAGCAACGGCAACCGGCAATGGGTCATCACCGCCTACGCCCTCGCCTTCGGCAGCCTTCTCCTCCTCGGCGGGCGCATCGCCGACCTGGTCGGCCGCAAGGCCACCTTCCTGGTGGGACTGGCCGGCTTCGCCGGCGCCTCCGCCATCGGCGGAGCGGCCACCGGCTTCTCCATGCTGGTCGCCGCCCGGGCCGGACAGGGCGTGTTCGCCGCCCTGTTGGCGCCCGCCGCCCTGTCCCTGCTGACCACCACGTTCACCGACGCCAGGGAACGCGCCAAGGCCTTCGCCGTCTACGGGTCCATCGCCGGCGCCGGCGGCGCCATCGGCCTGCTGCTCGGCGGGGTCCTCACCGAGTACATGAACTGGCGCTGGACGCTCTACGTCAACCTCTTCTTCGCCGTCATCGCCCTCGTAGGCGGCACGCTCCTGCTGCAGCGCACCGCCCGCGACAAGAGCGCCACCATCGACATCCCCGGCACGATCCTGGTCTCCGCCGGACTGTTCTGCCTGGTCTACGGCTTCTCCAACGCCGAGACCCACGACTGGGACGCCGCGGCCACCTGGGGATTCCTCGCCGTCGGCACCCTCCTGCTCGCCGCTTTCGCGTGGTGGCAGACCCGGGCCGCCCACCCCCTGCTGCCCCTGCGCGTCCTCCTCGACCGCAACCGCGGCGCCTCCTACATCGCCGTCCTGATCAGCGGCGCCAGCATGTTCGGCGTCTTCCTGTTCCTGACCTACTACCTGCAGCAGAGCCTCGGCTACACGCCGGTCCAGACGGGCCTGGCCTTCCTGCCCATGGTCGCCGGCCTCATGATCATGACCGTCGTGGCCACCACCAGGCTCGTCCCCCGCACCGGCCCCAAGCCCATCGTGCCGCTGGGCATGGGCATCGCCGCCGCCGGCCTTGCCTGGATGACCACACTCGACCTCACCAGCAGCTACGCCACCCACGTGATGCCGCCGTTGATCACCGTCGGTCTCGGGCTCGGTCTGGTGATGGCCCCCGCGATGAGCACGGCCACCGCCGGCATCGCCGCTCCGGACGCCGGTGTCGCCTCCGCCATGGTCACCACGATGCAGCAGATCGGCGGCTCCATCGGTACGGCGCTGCTCACGACGGTCTCGGCGAGCGCGGCCACCGACTATCTGGCCGGCAAAAACCCCAAGGACCCCACCGTCCTGGCCCACGCCGCCCTGGAGACCTACTCCACCGCCTACTGGTGGTCAGCCGGCTTCCTCGTCACGGGCCTCGTCGTCAGCGGTCTCCTCTACCGCCGCGGCGTCCCGAAGCCAGACCAGAACGCCACCCCTGCCGTCCACATGTAACCCCCGGACGGGCCGCGCTAGCGGACGCGGCCCTTCGACAGTGCCGGGCCCCGGGGACGGGTCCGGCACTGTCACACCGCCACACGAACGACGTACCCGCCGGAAACGCAGACACGAACGAAACGACATGGAATCACCAATGGCAACACAAGACCGAGGCGTGCTGGCCCCGACAGTGCGCAGAGCGGGACTCGTCGACGTACCGGCAATCACGCGGCTGATCACCTCCGGTGGCATGGCGGCTCATTACGTGCCGCCCGGCCGGACTCAAGAGGCCGGCAGCGTAGTGCGTCTGATGCTCGCCCATCACTCCCTCGAGGCCGGGAAGGTGTGGCTGGCCGAGCAGACGCCCGGCGACGTCTTGGCGGTCGCGGCCTGGAGGCCTGCTACACCGGGCGCGGAGCCCGATCCGACGGAGGTCGACCAGCTACTGGCCCGGGAGGTGGGACCGCGAGGCGAGCCGTGGAACGTAGGGCGAAGGGACGCCCAAGCCGCTGCCGCGCTCTGGCCCGCGGAACCGCACGGACTGCTGATACGCGCTCGGCAACAGGGGCACGAGGCCAGGGAAATCGGCACGGACCTGGTCCGTACGGTGATACGGGATCTCGGCCCCTCCCCTGACCTCGTGATCGCGGTCAGCCTGTCCGAGGCGGAGGGGCTCGAGCTCGAAGAGCTCGGCTTCGACGGGCTGCACGAGGTGCGACTCCCCTCCAGAGCGAGCCTGTGGCTCTGCGAACTCAGGCCGCACGACGGCGCACCACGCGCATGACATCGGCCCGATCAACGGCTGTCAGCCCCAGCCTGTGCCTGCCCGGCGACTCGACGACGCCCCCTCGCGACCGGAACCGAGAAACAGCGGACCTCAGCGATGTGGCCTCGATAGACAGGCTCCTGCAAGAACACGGCACAGCCGTGTCCCGAAAGATCGTGGACGCGCTGAGCGCCACGGCCCGTGCTCCCCGGGATCTTCCCCCGGGGGACTCGCGGACCGGGCAACTGCATTGGGCCGGCCGTCTCCTGTCAGGCATCGAACAGCCGGCCGCCGTGCTGGCACCAGTCCGTGACGCACACGGAAGCCTGATCGACTTCGCGGGCGTGGCGGCGAATCACGCTGCCCACGCCACCTCGGCCCTCGACCCGCACCACGGCACGTCCGCCAGGCTGCCTCTCTGCATCGAGCAACCTTCGCTCATGACCTCGGGACTGTTCACGGACCTGGGCCATGTTCTGCGCACGGGGGAACCGCTGCCCAGACGCGACGCGGACGTCACCGTACTGATCGACGGCCTGCCGCACCACCGCAGCGTCCGGCTCTCAGCGACGCGGCACCGGGACCATCTCGTGGTGAGCTGGGACCTGTCGGTGCTGCACCAGGAGCGCATCAGCGACCGCATCCAGCGGCGCGGCCTGCTCGGATGGGGCGAGTGGGACCTGGCCGCAGGACACACCAAGTGGTCGCACGGGCTCCGCACCCTGCTCCGTCGCCCGACGCCCACCCGCCCGCTCACCCT
This sequence comes from Streptomyces sp. NPDC058401, assembly GCF_042722885.1. NCBI lineage: Bacteria > Bacillati > Actinomycetota > Actinomycetes > Kitasatosporales > Streptomycetaceae > Streptomyces > Streptomyces sp. NPDC058401. Next base: position 21,716 of record NZ_JBHXKA010000007.1, on the reverse strand, counting down.
GGGAGAGATCGCCCGCCTCATCGACCCCGACGACCGGGCCGCCTACGGCACGGCCCTGAAAGAACTGCTCGACCAAGGCGGCTCCGTGGAGGGTGCATACCGACTGAACCTCGACGGCGGCCCGCGATACTTCCAGTTCGCCGCCGAGGCCCTGAGCGAAGCGGACGGCACCGTCTGGGGCGTGCAGGCACTGTTCCGCGATGCCACCCGCTCCCACCGTACCCAGGCCCAACTGGACGAGGCCGTACGGACGGCCGAACACCGGCAGCAACGAGCCGAGGCCGAAGCACACATCGCCTCCCGGCTCCGCGAGGCGGTCTTGCCCTCCGCCACGGCCCAGTTGGCGGCCTTCGGCCTGGACGCCGCAGTGTCGTACCGCCCGGCAGAAGGCCGTGCCCTCATCGGCGGCGACTGGCACAACGTCCAGACCCTGGCCGACGGCCGCGTCCTGCTCGCGCTCGGTGACGCCTCCGGGCACGGCCTCGACGCCGTCGCACGCATGTCGAAACTCCGCAACGGCCTGGCCGGACTCGCCTTCACCCACGAACCCGTCGAGCAACTGACGAACTGGCTCAACCGCATCGCGTGTGACGAGGACCCGGAATGCACCGCCACCGCGGTCATCGCCCGCTACCACCCGAACCGGCAACTCCTTCGATGGGTCAGCGCCGGACATCCTCCCCCCGTCCTGCTGCGCGCAGGCGCGGCCCACCTACTGGAGGCCGGCACCGGCCTCCTTCTCGGTGTCACCCCCCACCACTCCTACGCCGCGGTGGAGACACCACTCGTCAGCGGCGACACCGTGCTGCTGTACACCGACGGCCTCGTCGAGCAGCGCGGACGGGATCTGGAGTACGGAACGGCGGCGCTGCTCCGTGCCGCCGAGCGGCACGCCCACCGCGAACCCCAGGCACTCGCCGACGCCGTCACCACCGAGCTCCTCCCACCGGAACCGGAGGACGACGCCTGCCTGCTGGTACTGCGCGTGCCAGTCGTCGAGTGAGAGTCGAAAGTGCCCATGGCCTCATCAGGCACCGCCGCGAGCAGAACACGGCGTCCGACAACACGGCCGGCTCCATCGCGCAGGCGATGCTGCGGGCGGACGAGTAGCCCGCCCGCCCCGGTCCCCTCAGGTCGCGGACCCGCCGGCCGCTCCCGTCGCCAGGTCCGCGCCCCAGCGGGCGAGGGCGGCGTCCAGGTCCAACCGCTCGCCGCCGCCGTCCGCCGGCCACTCCTCGCGCGGGACGCGCCACATGACCTCGAACTCGATGCCATCGGGGTCCTTGGCGTAGTAGGACTTGCTGACCCCGTGGTCGCGCGCCCCGACCAGCGCGCCGCGCTCGCGCAACTCCACGCCAACGGCGGCGAGCTCGCCGAGCGTCCCGACCTCCCAGGCCAGGTGGTACAGCCCGACCTGCCCGGGGACGGGACCGGCCGCGGCCCCGCCGAGGGCGAACAGGCCCAGGTCGTGGTCGTTCAACGTCCCCGGCGCGCGGAGAAAGACAGCGCTGTCGCCGTAGGTGGCGGCCACCTCGAAGCCGAAGACGCCGGTGTCGAACTCGACGGCGCGCGGGACGTCGCGGATGTAGAAGGATCTCGCCGACGAGTTCCCGAAGCTGACCGTGGAAGTGGCCGGGCGTCGGCGAGCCGTGCTCGTACGGTTCGCCGACCCGGGAACGGCAGGCCAACCGGACTTCACAGCCGATGTCATGACGGCGATCCCCCATCCTTCCGGCGAGGGTCTCTATATCCCCAACATGGAGATCGCCGACAAGTGCGACCGCGCCGACCCGATCGCGCATACCGAGATGGTCTTGGAGGCCATCGACAAGACGGAGAAGACCGGCAGGATCCGGCGTTCACGCAGCTCATCGCGGTTGGGGTTGGAGTCGTAGCCCTTGTCTCCGAGCGGGGCCTCCGGCGGGGCCGGCCGGGACGACCTGCCACCGGTGGGACGCCGTCGACCAGCGCGAGGGTCTGGGTAACGTCGTTCACGTTCGCCGCGGTCGTGATGACCTTCAGCGGGGTGCCGTGTCCGTCGCCCTCAGGTGGTGTTCGCTGCCCGTCTTCCGCCGGTCGACCGGCGGTGTCGGCTCCCCCTTTTTCGTGCGGATGTGGGAGCCGTCCACGCACGCCTCGACCAGTCGAGTCGGCCGGCCGCGTTCAGCTCGGCGAGGAGGATCCGGTGCAACTGGCCGAAGACCCCGTCCCGCTGCCACCGCTCCAGACTTCGCCAGCAAGTCTGCCCCGAGCCGAACCCCAGCTCAGGAGGCAGGAGTTGCCAGGCGGTGTCGTTGCAGACCACGTACAGGATGTCCTGCAGGCACTGCCGGTCAGCCACCGGCCGCCGCCCCGGTGACCCCGTCGGCCAAAGCGGCAGCAGCGGCTCGATGCCGGGTGGCCGGATTCCTTGTATCTCTGCGGGTTGCGTGACCCGTACCGTCCGTCAGGCGACTGGCAAGTAGGAACTCCGTCACGGCCGCGCGCCTCCGGCGGGCACCCTCGACCGCGGCGCCGGCCAACGGCCTCCAACAAGAGAGGAGGGCGCAACGCGGTCAGCGCCGGCTCGATCCCCGCGATCCGGGGCGCCCACCGAGCGTCAGCAGGAGTGGGCAGCGACAACCAGGCACCTGGGAGACCTGATGACCACAACTGGGGTGAGTCCGGGCAACGCGGGGGAGGGCGGCTCACAGCCGGACCCCGGGCGGGGCGGTCGGTTACGGAGGGTGGCTCCTGGCGGGGAGTGCTCTCGTCCGGGTCAGCGTCCCACTACCTGCCCACCTCATCCGGTGCATGTGGCCCGTCTCTCAGCCCGACACGTGGAGCACGACCGTGCGGTATGCCGACCACACCCCGGGATCCGGGGCGGTCGTAGTCCTGCCCGCGGGCAGGACTACCGCGCTGTGTCCATGTGGAGGCGGATCGCGGTCCCCTGGTCGCGGGTGGAGCGGATCTCTACGAGGTCGCAGAGCTGGTGCGCGAGCCAGAGCCCGCGGCTACCGATCTGTTCGGGGGAGGGCCGGATACGGCCGGCCATGACGTCGGAGATGTAGCCGGCGTCCCGGAACTCGCACAGGAACGTGGCGTCCTGGGTCCAGGTGCGCAGGGTTCCCTGGCCCCCTCCGTGGCGGATGCTGTTCGTCGCGATCTCCGTGACGGCGACGGAAAGCTGCCCCAGCCGGTCCTCGGGCACGCCCGCGTCGGACGCGCTCCGGGACACCTCCGAGCGGATCGTGGCAAGGTCACCGTGCCTGTAGCTGAGCTCGAAGGACGGGTCACGGGGGCCGGCCAGGGCCTCGAAGGCGTAGTCCTCGCCTGCGAGGTAGTCCTCGTTGGGCGCGTTCTTGCCGTCGCGCCGAATCAGCGGATGGCAGCGGGACATGGCGGCCAGGGCGTCCAGGTCCTGGTCGGCGTCGTCGTACGGGCAGAGCATCGACCAGGTGGAGCTGCGCGCGAAAGCCCGGTTCAGCAGCCATTCGTGATAGCGCAGCTCCGCGAGGTGTGCGGGGTTGCGTGCCTGGCGCCAGGCCGTTTCGCCGATGCCCCGTACGGGGCGGTTTCCCTCGCCGCGCTCCTTCATCCAGGCGGCCCAGGCGGCGACGAGCCGACCGGGGTTGGGTTCGGCCGTCGTCGTGTCGACGAAGGTGACAGCAGCCTCGCCCGCGAGTTCATCGCGCAGGAGGGCGGTCTTGTCGGAGGGCACGGCGACGACGACTGCCTCACCGCCGTCCAGGGCTTCGTGGATGAAGGCCAGGGTCCGGTGAGCGGGACTGGGAGGATGCGGGTATGGACATCCGACGCAGGAACAACGTCACCGTCACCGGGAACCCGCAGGGGCCGGCGGTGGTACTGGCTCACGGGTTCGGCTGTGACCAGAACATGTGGCGCCTGACGGTGCCGGCCCTGGCCGAGGACTACCAGGTGGTGCTGTTCGACTACGTCGGCTCGGGCCGCTCGGACCTGTCCTCCTTCTCCGTGGGCCGCTACACCTCTCTGGACGGCTACGCCCAGGACGTCGTGGAGGTCTGCGAGGCCCTCGATCTGCGCGGTGCGGTGTTCGTGGCACATTCGGTCAGCGCGATGATCGGGGTACTGGCCGCCGGCATGGCCCCGGAACGCATCGGGGCGCTGGTGATGGTCGCTCCCTCGCCGCGGTACATCAACGACAACGGCTATCGGGGCGGTTTCAGCGCCGAGGACATCGACGAGCTCTTGGACTCCCTGGAGTCGAACTACCTGGGCTGGTCGGCCGCCATGGCACCGGTGATCATGGGGAACGCGGAGCGGCCAGAGCTCGGCGAGGAGCTGACGAACAGCTTCTGCGCCACCGACCCGGAGATGGCACGCGTCTTCGCCCGGACCACCTTCCTCTCCGATACGCGGGACGACCTGAAGACCGTGAGCGTGCCGACGCTGGTCCTGGAATGCACCCAGGACGTCATCGCCCCCCGTGAGGTCGGCGCCTTCGTCCACCAGGCCATCCCCGGCTCGACGCTGGTCACCCTCGATGCCACCGGGCACTGCCCCCACATGTCCGCGCCCGAGGCCACGAACGAGGCGATCACCGGCTTCCTGGCAGGTCTGCGGTGATGTGCCGCACCGGGCAGGACCCGGACCCTCGCGAGACAGGCGACGAGAAGACCTCGGATGCGGTGTTCGCGGCCCTGCTGGAGGACAGTGCGGAGGAGCTGTACGAGAGCGCACCGTGCGGGTACCTGTCCACGCTGATGGACGGCACCATCGCCAAGATCAACACCACGCTGCTGGACTGGCTCGGCCTCCAGCGCGACGCGGTGGTGGGCCGGATCCGGTTCACCGACCTGCTGACCGTGGGCGGCAAGCTCTACCACGAGACACACTTCGCGCCGCTGCTGCGCATGCAGGGCGAGATCGGCGGTATCGCCCTGGAAATCAAACAGGCCGGCGGGGCCCGGATGCCGGTCCTGGTCTCCTCCAGGGTCAAGCACGGCAGTACCGGCAATCCCCTGCTGATCCGCACCACCATCTTCGACGCCCGGGACCGCCGCGCCTACGAGAAGGAACTCCTGCGCGGCCGCAAAGAGGCCGAAGAAGCACGTCGAGAAGCCGACGCGGCACGCAAGCAGGCCGAGGCCGACCGGGCCCGGCTCCAGGACGCCCTCGCCGTGCTGCAGCAGGCGCTGCTGCCCGCCACGCTGCCGCCGCTGCCCGGGCTGGAGACGGCCGCGCACTACCACACCGCCTCCCCCGACCGGCTCGGCGGCGACTTCTACGACATCTTCCCCATCGACGGCACACGCTTCGCGTTCTTCCTCGGCGACGTGTGCGGCAAGGGCCCCCAGGCCGCCGCGGTCACCTCACTGACCCGCCACACCCTGCGCGCCGCCGCCCTGCACGACCCCGACCCCGTGACGGCCCTGTCCACGCTCAACACGGTGCTGCACGAGCGCTACAGCAGCGGCGACCCCCGCTACTGCACCGCCATCTTCGGCATCCTCGAACCCGACCCCGCCACCCGCAAGGTCAGCGTCCGGCTCGCCTCCGGCGGCCATCCCCCGGCCCTGATCCTGCGCGCCGACGGCCAGGCCGACTTCCTGCCCACCCCTGGCGGCCTCCTGGTCGGCATCCTGCCCCGCGCGCCTTTCACCGCCGCGACCACCACCCTCGCCCCCGGCGACACCCTCCTGCTCTACACCGACGGCCTCACCGAAGCCCGCACCGGCCAGGACCGCACCGGCCTCTACGGCGATGAGGCCCTGCGCAACTTCGCAGCCGGCCACGCCGGCGAACCCGTCCATACCCTCATGGAGGGTCTCACCGCACTGCTGGACGGCTTCGGTGACGGCCTCGACGACGACACCGCCCTCCTCGCCGTCGGCGTCCCCGCCCATCCGGACCCCGGCCCGGCACCGAAGAACACACGATGAACCCGCTGAAGATCACCACCCGCGAAGCCACGACGGGCCCCGTACTGGAGATCGCCGGCCCGCTCGACTACGCGCACGCCGCCGAACTGCGAGCCCTGCTCACCACCCTCACCCTCCGGGTGGGACAGCGTCTGGTGGTGGACCTGGCCGGCATGGACTTCTGCGACTCCAGCGGCATCACCGCCCTGCTCGCCGCCCGCAACCAGGCCCACGCCGCCGGCGCCGACATCGCCCTCGCCGCCGTCCCCGACAACACCCTGCGCATCCTGCACATCGCCGGCCTCGACCAGGTCTTCCCCCTCCACCCCGACAGCGAAAGCGCCACCCGGCCCTGACAGCGAAGCCGGCGGGTAACGTGGTCGGCCGTTACAGCCACTCGTTGCGGCGCAGTGCCCGGTAGATCACGGTGCACACGGTGCACACGGTCAGGATGAGCCCCCGCACGGCCGGATAGCCGTACGGGGATCCGAGCTCGGGCATGTGCTCGAAGTTCATGCCGTACACGCCGACGATCATGGTGGGGACGGCGATGAGGGCGGCCCAGGCGCTGATGCGGCGCATGTCGGGGTTCTGCTGGACGCCGAGCTGGGCGATGCTGGCGCTGAGCATGCCGGAGACGAGTTCGTCGAAGGACAGGATCTGTTCGCTGACCCGCTGGCAGGTCATCGGCAAGCTGTGGCTCCGCGACCTCGAACTCACCGCCTGGCGCGTCCTCCACGCGGACCACACATCAGCAGATCCCTCCAGGCGCGAAGCCTTCTTCGACGCATGGACGAGCGTCTGATCCGCAAAATCACCCGTACCGGTCGACCTCGGCCTCGACCGTAGAGCTGGTGAGGGGCCGGATCGTGACACTTCCCCTCCCCCGCCTCACCACCGACCCTTATGCCTCGAAGACCTCCTGCCGGTGATCGCGGCCGAAGCCGCCGACACCGTGGTCTTGGTCGTCTCCGAACTCGTCACCAACGCCCTGCGCCATGGCGGCGTCACCTGCACCCCCGACCTCACAGCGCACCCCGACAGCGTCGAGGTCGCCGTCCACGACAGTCCGCGGACCTCGCGCATGCGCAGCCCCGACCTGAACGGTGGCGCCGGAGGATTCGGCTGGCCCATGGTCAACCACCTCGCCCGGGCTCCCATGTCACCCGCCAGCCGATCGGCGGCAAGACAGTCAGCGCCCTTTTCGAGCGGTAGCACCGCAGCGCCGCGGACGCGAGGTTGAACGTCAAGGACGCGGGCAGCAGAGCACGACAAGCCTCAACCGGCCATCCGGAAGGCGGCGCGTGGGCGTGTGCGGGCGCGCGCCGCCAGGTTCGAGTGGTTGACAGGTTTGCCCGTGAATACCCGACTGCCGAGGGGTGCAGCTGTGTCCGACACTGGTGTGGCGACGTTGGCTCTCTACTACCGCGACGAGGGGCCCGTGCTTGTGGCTCTGGGCGGGACCTCGATTCCCGCGCAGCTCAGCGTGGTGGATCCGTCCGGGCGGATCGTGGCCGTGTACGAAGCGGTCGCGCCCGCCGGGTCCGGCCCGACCGGTCACGACGCCGGGGGTGCTTTCGGCGCCGACGCCGTGATCGAGGTATCCGGAGGCGCCGACATCACGTTCATCGCGCTGGAGCGTGACGCCGGCGGAGCATACTTCGTCCATGCGGCGGTCAGCGGTCGTGAACGGCTGTTCGCGGCGACGGTGAACCCCGCCACCGGGAAAGTTCTCTACGACGCCGGCAGCCCACCGGCAGTCCGGCCCACCACAGCCCACGTGGTGGTCACCGCCCAGTGAGGCACGGACCACGCCGCCGTCCCGCCGCATCCGCAGGGGCCCATCCCTACCGCAACAGCAGAACGATGGTCACCGCGGGGAGTAGCGCGGCCGCAAGGACGCTTGAGCCACGCCGTACGCGAGGGCGGCCGCCGTCGGCTCGTTGATGCTCCGCAGCACCTCCAGTCCCGCGATCCGGCCTGCGTCCTTGGTGGCGGTGCGCTGGGCGTCGTTGAAGTAGGCGGGCACCATGATGACTACCTCCGTGAGCCGCTCCCCGAGCTGCTTGGAGGCGTCGTCGGTGCGTTTGCGCAGCACCTGTGCGCTGATCTCCTCGGGCGCGTACAGCTTGTCGCGCACCTTGAAGCGGGCCGCCCCGCCGTCGCCCTCGACGACGTCGTACGCCACCGCCCTGGCCTCGTCGGAGATCTCGTCGAAATGCCGGCCGATGGATGCATGCGCTGCTGATCCGGCGCGGCGACCACGTGGTCCTGGTCGCCGACGACAGGCCGCACGCCCGCGCACTGTACGAGGCGCTCGTCCGGGAGACCGGCACACGGTCCGGGACCATCGGGGTGAGCGCCCCTTGCGACTCCCTGGACGACATCCCCCACCGCTACCAGGAGGCGCAGCGCGCCCTGGAAGTGCGCCGCCACTCCCGCGGCGAGCACTACGGCACGACGTTCTTCGACGAACTGGGCCTCTACCGCATCCTGGGACCCGGCAACGACTACCGGGAACTGGAGACGTTCGTCCACGAGTGGCTCGGACAGCTGATCGACTACGACTCCCGGCACCACACGGCCATGGTGGAGACGCTGTCCCAGTACTTCGACTGCGGCGGCAACTACGACGAGACCGCCGAATCCCTCGCGATTCACCGCAGCACGCTGCGCTACCGGCTCCAGCGCATCCGAAACATCAGCGGCAACGACCTCGCGAACGTCGAGGACCGGCTCAACCTCCAGGTGGCGACCCGAGTGTGGAAGATCGTGCTGAGCGAACAAGCAGGAGAACGGCGCCCTTGAGCGATGCGGCAGATTGATCACCCGCGCGCGAGCCGGGCCGCGAGGTAGGGCGCGGTGGCGCTGCGGCGGGCTTTCGCCACCTTGGCCGGCGGGCCCGCCGCGACTACCCGGCCGCCCGCGTCGCCGCCGCCGGGCCCGAGGTCGATGACCCAGTCGGCGGTGGTGATCGTGTCCAGGTCGTGCTCGACGAGGACAACCGTGTTGCCGGCGTCGACGAGCCGGTGCAGCTGTCGCAGCAATAGCGCGACGTCCGAGGGATGCAGCCCCGCCGTCGGCTCGTCGAGCAGGTACAGCGCGTGGCCGCGGCGGGCTCGCTGCAGTTCGGTGGCCAGTTTGATGCGTTGCGCCTCACCACCGCTGAGCTCCGTCGCGGGCTGCCCCAGCCGCAGGTACCCCAGGCCCACCTCGCGCAACGTCTCCAGACTGCGGGAGGCGGCCGGGACGGCGGACAGGAACTCGGCGGCTGCGTCGACGGACAACCCCAGCACGTCCGCGATGTTCTTGCCGCGGTAGGTGACTTCCAGCGTTTCGGCGTTGTACCGGGCGCCCAGGCAGGTCGGGCACGGTGCGTAGGTGCCGGGCAGGAAGAGGAGTTCCACCGTGACGAATCCTTCGCCCTGGCAGGTCTCGCACCGTCCTTCGGGCACGTTGAAGGAGAACCGCCCGGCCGAGTAGCCGCGCGCCTTGGCCTCGTCCGTCGCCGCGTACAGCTTGCGCACCGCGTCGAACATCCCGGTGTACGTGGCCAGGTTGGAACGGGGAGTGCGGCCGATGGGCCGTTGGTCGACCCGGACCAGCCGGTCGAACGACTCGACCCCCGACGCGCCCTGGACGTCGACGACCAGCTGCGCCTCATCGAGGTCCTCGGGTGCGAGTCCGAGGTGGCGGCGGACGACCTCGGCGAGCACCTGCGTCACCAGTGTCGACTTTCCGGAACCGGACACGCCCGTCACCGCCGTCAGTACGCACAGCGGTACGTCGACGGACACGTCGCGGAGATTGTGGCGGGAGACGCCTTTCAGGCGCAGCCAGCCCTGGGGTGTGCGCGGGCGGTGATCGAGCGGTTCGGCGCGCCCGAACAGGTACTGGCTCGTGGCCGACTCCGCCACCGGCTCCAGACCGGCGACCGGGCCGCTGTACAGCACGCGGCCGCCGCCCTCGCCCGCGCCGGGGCCGATGTCGACCACCCAGTCCGCCCGCCGCACGACGTCCATGTCGTGCTCCACGACGAACAGCGAGTTGCCCGCCGCCTTGAGACGCTCCAGCACGTCCAGCAGCGGTTCCGCGTCAGCCGGGTGCAGGCCCGCGGAGGGTTCGTCGAGGACGTAGACGACGCCGAACAGCCCGGAGCGCAGCTGGGTGGCGATCCGCAGGCGCTGCGCCTCGCCGGGCGACAGGGTCGTCGAGCGGCGCCCGAGGCCGAGATATCCGAGACCCAGGTCGAGCAGGACGTCGACCCGCGCGACCAGATCGCCGCAGATCCGGACCGCGACCTCGGTCGTCTCCCCGGATCGGGCGGTCGACGTGGTGGCGTCGGCCCCGGACCGCCCCGCGACGGGCCGCAGCACCCCCACGACCTCGGTGAGCGGCATCGCGTTGATCTCGGCGATGGAACGTCCGGCGAAGGTCACGGCGAGCGCGTCGGGCCGCAGTCCGCTGCCGTGACACTCGGGGCAGGGCACACTCCTGACGAACCGGAGCGCCCGTTCGCGCATCTTCTCGCTCTTGGAGTCGGCGAGGACATGCATGACGTGCCTGCGGGCACTCCAAAACTTGCCCTGATAGCCGTAATCGACGCGACCCTCCTCCGGCTCGACGTACACGGAAGGCTGCTCGTCCGTGTACAGCAGCCAGTCCCGGTCCCTCTTCTTGAGCCTGCGCCACGGCCGGTCGATGTCGATCCCCAGGCCGCTCACGACACTGCGCAGGTTGGCTCCCTGCCAGGCGCCCGGCCAGGCGGCGATCGCCCCCTCGCGGATGCTCAGCGAGGGGTCCGGGACGAGCAGGTCCTCGGCGACGTCGTGCACGACGCCCAGCCCGTGGCACTCCGGGCACGCGCCGGCCGTGGTGTTGGGTGAGAACGACTCGGCTTCCAGCCGAGCAGCCCCGGGGGGATAGGTGCCGGCGCGGGAGTACAGCATGCGCAGCAGATTGGACAGCGTGGTGAGGGTGCCGACCGTCGAGCGCGAGCTGGGCGACCCGCGTCGCTGCTGCAGGGCCACGGCCGGTGGCAGTCCGGTGATTTCCTGCACGTGCGGTGCACCGACCTGTTGCAACAGCCTTCGGGCGTACGGTGCCACGGACTCGAAATAGCGTCGCTGGGCCTCCGCGTAGAGCGTGCCGAACGCGAGCGAGGACTTGCCCGAACCGGAGACGCCGGTGAAGGCGACCATCGCGTCCCGCGGAACGTCGACGTCGATGTTCCGCAGGTTGTTCTCACTGGCGCCCCGGACATGCACGAAGGGGTCGGTCGCGTCCGTGTTCACCGTTCCTGATTACCCGATCGCGCCGGGAACCGCGCGACGGGCGCCGTCACGAGGCCCCGCTCATACGAGCGTCCGGGTCGTTGGGTCCATTCGAATGGACCCAACAGCCGCGTGCGGACCTGACCGGCCGTGCCACCCCGCGCGGCGGTGGGGCGCGCAGCGCGCACGAAGCCATCGGGCACGCGCAGCGTCGGCGGGCGGTAGATCGACCGGCTGACCTGGAAGGATCTGGCCATCGGCCTGGCATCCTTCTAGGCTGTGCGCATGGAAGATGCGCAGGACCGCGTTCCGCCCGCAGAAGTGGGGGTTCAAGGGCAGCAGGTGATCGTCAGCGTCGGCGGCGAGATGGACATCGACCGGACCCCGCTGCTCCAGGAAGCCCTGCACACCCTGATCACCCAGCCCGACTGTCCGCCGGAAGTCGTCCTCGACCTGACGGATCTCACCTTCTGCGACTCGTCCGGCCTCAACACCATCCTTCAGGCTCGCCTCACCGCCGAAGAGCACGGCCGCCGCGTCATCCTCCACGCTCCCAGCCGGCAGGTCACCAGACTGCTCGAACTCACGGGCACCGAACGGCTCTTCCGCATGACCACCGGCCCCTGCGAGTCCGACTGACCGCCGGCCGTAACCACCGCACAAGGGCAGGAACACGCCACCGGGCCCGGACGGACGGGCGACCAGCGGGGACGATGCGGCCGGCGATGCATGAATGCGGGATGGCGAGGCATTCGGGAAGGATGGAATGCGTCATATACGACCGGGACTCGGGCCGCTCGGACCACGTGGAGTGCGAACTACCCGAAGATGCCTGCCAGTCGGTACTCAAGCGACTGCGGGGACTGGGTGAGGGCGAGTTCGCATGGGTCCGGTTGTCAGACCCCTCGGAAACCGAACTGCTCCAGCTGGCCGAGGAGCTGGGCCTGCACCCGCTGGCCGTGGAGGACGCCCTGCACGGCCGGCAGCGTCCGAAGCGCGAGCGGTTCGGCGACGTGCTGGCCGTAGCGCTGAAGACCCTGCGGTACGTGGAGGAGGGTGCGGCGGTGGAGACCGGCGACATCATGATCTTCGTGGGAACCCGCAGTGTCCTCACCGTGTGCCACGGTCCGACGGATCCTTGTACGGAGGCTGCCAGTCGGCTGAACGCCGATCCGGACATGCTGCGCCTCGGCCCCTGGGCCGTGGTGCACGCGGTGCTGGACGTCGCCGTCGACGCGTACAGCGACGCCGCCCGCAGGGTACGCGCCACGCTCAACCGGCTTGAGGACGAGGTGTTCTCGACCGACCGCGTCGACCACACCGGGCGCATCTACTCCCTCAAGCGGGAGGTCCGCGAGTTCCGCGACGCGGTCCAGCCCCTCGTCCCAGTGGTCCAGGGCCTACCGGGCGGCCCGGAGAGGCACCAGCCGAAGATCGGCCCGTACATCCGGGACGTTGCCGATCACCTGCACCGTACCGACATCGAGGTGCGCACCCTGGACGAACTGCTGGACTCGGTCCTCGGCGCGCAGCAGGCGCGCGTGGGCACGTGGCAGAACGATGACATGCGGCGCATCTCCGCTTGGGCGGCGATCTTCGCGGTGCCCACGATGGTCGCCGGCGTCTACGGCATGAACTTCGAGCACATGCCCGAACTGGGCTGGAGCTACGGCTACCCCCTCGCCGTGGGCCTCATGACGCTCGCGGCAGGAGCCCTGTACCGGGCCTTCCGCCGCAACGGCTGGCTGTAGGAGCCGGCCGCGCGGGAACGCCCGCATCGGGCGCGGACGCGGGCACCACGACGTGACGTGCTCCGTCGATGAACGGGTGATGAAAGGTGACGGTGACGGTGCCGTCATGCCGCGAGGAGAAGCGCGTGCGGGTCACGCGCCCGTGGCGGCGACCGTGAGCGGCACGTACGCGGTGATCGTCTTTCCGTCGTGGCCGGCCGTGATCTCCGTACGGGCGGCGAGCTGGTTGACCAGCAGCCAGCCGAATCCTCCCGGTACCGCGACCGGAGTGCCCGGCGAGCGGGGGAGGACCGGGGACGCGTCGGACACCTCGATCGCCACCGCATCGGGGAGATGCCGGATGCTGAAGCCGGTCACGCCGCCCGCGTGCCGGATCGCGTTGCTCACCAGCTCGGCTACCACCGTCAGGACGTCGTCCACCGGCCGCTCCCCCACACCACGGGCGGACAGGGCCTCCCGGGCGACCTGTCGGGCGTCCGCGCTCCTGAGTCCGGCCATGCTCTGCGAGGTCCCTGGCATCATCGCTCCTCTCACCACGCCTCTTCCCACTCTGCTTCACGCCACCCACCCGGCCGACGGTTCCTCACCATCCCTCCGCCCGGAGTCGAGCCGCACGCCGGGCAGACGGATCGTCACGGCGTGCGGTCGGTGGGAGGCCGGAGGCCAGTACGGAGTCGCCCAAAGCACCCGTGGCCACGCAGAGCGTGCTCGACGGCCCCTGAGCGGTCCGATCACCTCGAAGATCGTTCTGTTGGGGGTTCTAAGGCTGGAGGGCCTCGACCGCGTCCTCGATGGTGGGATGGAAGGTGAAGAGCTGGTTGAGGCCGATGATGCGGAAGACGTGCATCAGGTCGGCTTTCAGCCCGACGAGGGACAAGGGGGCGCGGGCCTTCTCCGCACGGTGGTAGGCACCGATGAGTACGGTGATGCCCGTGGAGTCGCAGTAGGCGAGCTCGGAGAGGTCGATCAGTACGGGGACGCCGGCACTGAAGGGGGTCTCCTCGATCACCCCGGTGAGCTCCGGTGCAGTGTGGTGGTCGAGCTCGCCGACAACTCCCAGCACGATGGCCCCACTCGGGTGGGAGCGCCGACTGGTGGTCAGGGTGGGGTGGGTCACCTGTTCTCCTGGGCTGGTAGCCGTGTGTGGTGGTACGGGACGGACAGGGCGAGCAGGGCGGTGTCGTCGCTCACTCCCGGTCCCAGATCGGTGAAGAGCTCGTGCACCGACGCCAGCAGGACGTCCGCTCCTCGGGCGGGCCCGGCGAGAAGATGACGGGCCAGCCCCTCCTCCCCGAGCATGCTGCCGTCCGCGGTACGGGCTTCGGTGAGCCCGTCGGTGTACAGCAGCAGGGCGTCACCGGGCGCGAGGCGGGTGGTGGCCTCGGCGAAGTGCGGGTCGGGAAGGATGCCGATCAGCTGGCCGCCGGTGGTGGACACCGGTTCGACGGTGCCGTTCGCGCGCACCGCCAGGGCCGGGGGGTGTCCGCCTCCGGCCAGGGTGACCGTGAACGACCCGTCGGAGGCGGCGTCGAGCACGCCGAACACCGCAGTGCAGTACCGGGGGGTGTCGCCCTGGTACTCGCCCTTGAGGACCGTGTCCAGGTTGGACAGGACGGTGCGGGGGTCGGGGTCGTAGATGGCTGCGGCGCGCAGGGTGTAGCGGGTCAGCGAGGTCAGTGCGGCGGCGGCGGCGCCCTTGCCGCACACGTCGCCGAGGAAGAACGCCCACCGGCCGTCGTCGAGGGGGAACAGGTCGTAGAAGTCGCCGCCGACCTCGTCGGCGGAGGCCGTGTGGTAGGCGGCGGCCGCTTGCAGTCCGGGAACCGCGGGCAGGGCCGGCGGCAGCAGGGTGCGCTGGAGAGTGCGGGCCAAGCGCTCGGCGTCGGCCCGGCGCGCGCGTTCGGCAGCGACCATGTGCTGCGCGCTCAACCGCAGTTCGAGCTCCTCCATGACGAGTGCGGCCAGCTCCTGGAGGGCGGCCAGCTGGTCGCCGGTGGGGTGGCGCGGACGGGTGTCGAGCACGTTGACGGTGCCCAGTCGGTGGCCGTCGGACGTGGTGATCGCCGCGGCCGCGCAGAATCGTACTCCCGGCCGGCCCTGGACGGCGGGGCCGGCGGTGGTGCGCGGGTCGGTGAGGGTGTCCGTGACCACGTACGGCCCCTCCTGCGGGAGGGAGCAGAGCACGCCCTGGTCACGGGGGACCTCTCTGAGGCCCGCGAGGCCGTGTGCGGCCTTGAGCCACACCCAGTCGCTGTCCACGATCGCCACGGTCGCCATGGGGACGCCGAAGATTCGGGCCGCGAGGGTCGCGATCCGGTCGAAGGCCCCGTCCGCGGAGGTGTCCAGGGCCGCGTAGCGGCGTACCGCGGCGAGCCTGCTCCGTTCGTCCGCCCCGTCCTGCGCCGCCCCGGGGTGGAGGGTGTACTCGGTTGCCGTCACATGGTCTCCCGGCCCGCCTGGTTGGCCGTACCTCGTGGTCCCGGGCTCGGCTGTCCTATCCTACGGATCACGTCAACGGTCTCCCTCCGGGTGGTCCGTCAGCCGTACGGGCCGCTGGGGGCCGCAAAGGCCACCACGGCACGCGGCGTGGCAGCACAATGGATGCCGGCCGTGTACCCGGACATCGGCTGTTCGAACAAAAAGGGGTGGGCAGTGACGCGTTCCGAGGATGCCGCGCGCGAAACGGCGGCGGACGTCGGGGCCGGTGTGTTCGCTGCCGACGAGGCGGTCGGCCGGGATCTGGGCCGGGTGGACTGGTCGGCGGCCACCCCGCTCGGCATCCCCGAGAACTGGCCTCAGAGCCTGAAGACGACCGTGAGCATCCTGCTGTCGTCGAAGTTCTCGATGTGGATGGCCTGGGGACCGGAACTCACCTTCTTCTGCAATGCCGCCTATCGGCGCGACACCCTGGGCCGGAAGTACCCGTGGGCGTTGGGACGGCCGGCGAGCGAGGTCTGGGCGGAGATCTGGGACGACATCGGCCCCCGCATCGACACCGTGCTCACCACCGGCGAGGCGACGTGGGACCAGGCCCTGCTGTTGTTCGTGGAGCGCTCCGGATACCCGGAGGAGAGCTACCACACGTTCTCCTACAGTCCGCTGCGCGACGACACCGGTGAGGTCGTCGGCATGCTCTGCGTGGTCAGCGAGGAGACCGAGCGCGTCATCGGCGAACGGCGGATGACCACGCTGCGCGACCTCGGCTCCGACCCCAGCGTGGTGCGCACCGAGCAGGAGATGCTCGACTTCGCGCGGCTGCAGCTGAGCGGCAACCCGCACGATCTGCCCTTCACCCTGACCTACCTGTTCGAGGACGACGGCAGCGCCTCGCTGGCCGCTGCCACCGGGATCGGGAACGATCACCCGGCCGCGGTGAAGCTCCTCCCGCCGGACTCCGACACCCCGTGGCCGACGGCCGCCGCGGCCCGGGGGGAGTCCGCGCTGGTGCCCCTGGACGGCGACGTGTTCGCGGACCTGCCGACCGGCGAGTGGGCCGAGGCGCCCCTGCAGGCCCTGGTGGTGCCGCTGCGCCAGCAGGGCGGCGACCCGTACGGGTTCATGGTGGTCGGTCTGAACCGGTACCGGGCCCTGGACGACGGATACCGCGGCTTCGTGGAGCTGGTCGCCGGGCACGTCGCCACCGGAGTGGCCAGCGCCCGCAGCTACCAGGCACAGCAGCGGCGCGCGGAGGAACTCGCTGAGCTGGACCTGGCGAAGACGACGTTCTTCTCCAACATCAGCCACGAGTTCCGTACGCCGCTGACGCTGATCATGGGTCCTGTGGAGGAACTGCGGGACCGGCTCGCGGGCGTGGACGCGGACCCGGGCGTGCAGGAGGAACTGGAGGTCATCCACCGCAACGGGCTCCGGCTGGGCAAACTGGTCAACACCCTGCTGGACTTCTCCCGCATCGAGGCCGGCCGCATGCAGGCGTCCTACGAGCCGGTGAACCTGGCCGAGGTCACCGGTGAGCTCGCCAGCGTGTTCCGCTCCGCCGTCGACAAGGCGGGCCTGGGCTTCCGGGTCGACTGCTCCCCGCTGCCCGAGCCGGTCTTCATCGACCGCACCATGTGGGAGAAGGTCGTTCTCAACCTGCTCAGCAATGCGCTGAAGTTCACCTTCGACGGCTCGATCCGCGTCGCGGTGGACGCCGTGGACGGGGCGGCCGTGGTGACCGTCGACGACACCGGCATCGGTGTCCCGGCGGAGGAGATACCCCGACTGTTCGAACGGTTCCACCGCATCGAGAACGCCCGCTCCCGCTCCAACGAGGGCAGCGGCATCGGCCTGGCCCTGGTCAAGGAACTGGTCGGGCTGCACGGCGGCGAGATCAGTGCCACCTCCGCGGAGGGCCGGGGCACGCGGTTCACCATCCGGCTGCCCTTCGGGTCCTCGCACCTGCCCGCCGACGCCGTCCTCTCGGAGCCGGGCTCCGGGGCGGGCCCCACCGCGACCGCCCCCTTCGTACAGGAGGCACTGCGCTGGCTGCCCGGCGGCCACGGCCAGGCGTCGTCCGTCGCGGCCCGGATCGAGGACGTCGCGGACGCCGGGGCCGCCAGGACCGGCCCCGGTCAGGCCCCGACGTCACGTCTCCTGGTCGCCGACGACAACCCCGACATGCGCGAGTACCTCGTACGCCTGCTGCACGGCGCCGGTTACCAGGTCGACGCGGTCGCCGATGGCCAACAGGCTCTGGGGGCCATCCGCGCGAAGGCCTACGACCTGGTGGTCAGCGATGTCATGATGCCCCACCTGGACGGCCTCTCCCTGGTCACGACGCTGCGGGCCGACCCCCGCACCGCCTCGGTTCCGGTGCTGCTGCTGTCCGCGCGGGCCGGACAGGAAGCGTCCATCGAAGGCCTGCAGGCCGGCGCGGACGACTACCTCGTCAAGCCCTTCGCGGCCGCGGAACTCCTCGCCCGCGTACGGGCGAACATCGAGCTGGCACGGCTGCGCGGCCACCACGTCCGCTGGCGGACCGCCCTGGTGGACTCCCTGCAGGAGGCCTTCTTCGTGTGCGACGAGGACGGCGCGGTCATCGAGATCAACACCTCGTTCAGCGACATCCTCGGCTACGGACCCGAAGGCCTGCCCTACCGGCCGATCCACCCGTGGTGGCCCGACGCCACCACCGACTCGGTGGCGCACCAGCAGGTCGAGGAGGCCTTCGCCCTGCTGCTCGGCAGCACGAAGGGCTCGTACACCATTCCGATCACCCACCGCGACGGGCACCGGCTGTGGGTCACGGCCACCTTCAACCAGGTCGACGATCCCGACACCGGGCGCCGCGTGACCGTCGGCACCTTCCGGGACGTCACCGCCGAGCACTACGCCATCCAGCGTGAGAGCGCCCTGGCCGCCCTGGGGACCTGCCTGTCCCGGGCCACGAGCGTGCCCGAGGCGCTGTCCGGCGCACTGCAGGAACTGAAGAAGCTGTGGCGCGGCCGGTGGGTCGTGGCGGCGGTCTTCGACCGGGGCGACGAACCCGCGCTGACCTCCACCGATGCGCGGCTGACCTGGTCGCAACTGCCCGCCGGACGACGGGAGGCGCTTGAGGAGCTGCGCCGGGGGCCGGTCCTGACCCCGGTCGCCGACCGCACGGGGGCCGGCATCCTCCTGGAGTTCCCCGACGGGCCGCTCGCCCTGTGGATCGACCTGGGCGAGAACCGGCCGTTCACGGGCGAGGACGAACTGCTGCTGTCCCTCCTGGCCGGTCACCTCGCCCAAGGCCTCAACCGCGCGCACCAGATCGACCAGCAGCGCGAGACGGCCATCGCCCTGCAGCGCGCCATCCTCGGCCCCTCGCGGCTGCCCGCCGGTTTCGCCGTCCGCTACGAGCCCGCCACCCAGCCGCTGGAGGTCGGCGGTGACTGGTACGACACGGTCGCACTGCCCGACGGCCGCATCGGCATCGTCGTCGGCGACTGCGTGGGACGGGGGCTCGAAGCCGCCAGCGTCATGGGTCAGCTGCGCAGCGCCTGCCGCGCCCTGCTGCTGCAGGACGCCAGTCCCGCCCAGACGCTGATGGCCCTGGACCAGTTCGCCGCCGGTGTGCCGGGCGCGGCCTGTACCACCGTCTTCTGCGGAGTCCTCAACGTCGACACCGGGCAGCTGACGTACTCCAGCGCCGGCCACCCGCCCGGCATCCTCGTCCGGCCCGAGGGCACCACCCGGCTCCTGGAGGACGGCCGCTCACTGCCCCTGGCCGTCCGGCCCGGAACCCAGCGTCCCGAAGGCGCCTGCACCATACCGGCCCGATCCACGCTGCTGCTGTACACCGACGGGCTCGTCGAACGCCGCCGCCGCCCGCTCAGCGCGGGCATCGATCAGGCCAGCAAGGCCCTCCAGGACGGCCGGGACACCGCGATCGACGACCTCGCCACCGACGTCATGTCGCGGCTGGCTCCCGTCGACGGCTACGACGACGACGTCGCCTTGCTGCTCTACCGTCACCCGGCTCCCCTGGAGATGTCCTTCCCCGCCGAATCGTCCCAGCTCGCGCCCGTACGCAAGACGCTGCGCGGCTGGCTCGACCGGTGCGACCTGCCCTCCGCCACCGTGCAGAACATCCTGGTCGCCGCGGGCGAGGCGTGCGCCAATGCCATCGAACACGGGCACCGCGACGCCGCCGGAGGCACCATCCAGTTCCGGGCCGAGGCGAACGTCAACGATCTGCACCTGACCATTGCCGACACCGGCCGCTGGAAGGCGCCGGAGCCGGAGCTCAACGCGCACCGCGGCCGCGGGATGGCCCTGATGCGCGCGCTGATGCAGCAGGTCACCATCACTCCCGGCCCGTCCGGAACCACCGTCGACATGCACACGAGGATCGCCTGATGACCACGCCCCTGACCCTCACCTTCGGACGGCGGCCCGACGGCGCCGCACTGCTCACCGCGGTCGGCGAGATCGACATGAGCAACACCAAGGAGCTGGCCGCCGCCCTCGCGGGCACGGTCGGCCCCCTGGTCCTCGACCTCACCGGTGTGGAGTACCTCGACAGCGCCGGCCTCAGCGTCCTCTTCCCGCACGCCGACCGCATCGAACTCCTCGCCAATCCGCTCCTGGAACCCGTCCTGACCATCTCCGGCCTCACCGACCTCACCACCGTCCACGGCATCTAGTGCCGCATCAGACAACGTTCGCCCTGTTGTGACGTGACGCGCCGCTCGGATCCTGTTCTGGGCGGCGTGTGGTCGCCAAGCTGTGTGGGTGGCTGAACGAGTACGCGTCCGTGAGATCGATGATGATGAAGGCTGGCGGCTGCTGCGGATCGTCCGCCGGGGCACGGGGTCGGTGGTGACCTGGCGACGGGCCCAGATGGTGCTGCTGTCTGCGCAGGGTATGGCCGTGGCGAAGATCGCGGAGGTTACCTTCACCAGTGGAGACCGGGTCCGGGACGTGGTCCACAACTTCAATACCGACGGCTTCGCGTCGCTCTTCCCGAAGTACAAAGGCGGACGGCCGAAGACTTTCACGCTGCCCGAGCGGCGCGAAATCAAGAAGATGGCCAAGTCCAGGCCGGCCGAGCACGGCCTGCCGTTCTCGACCTGGAGCCTGGTCAAACTGGCCGACTTCCTGGTCGCCGAGGGGGTGGTCGACGACATCAGCCATGAGGGCCTGCGCATCCTGCTCCGCGAGGAAGGCGTCACCTTTCAATGCGTGAAGACCTGGAAGTCCTCGAAAGACCCGGACTACGCGGCGAAGAAAGCCCGGGTCGAGCACCTCTATGCCATCGCCGACGGTGAGGTCATACCCGAGGCGGGCGAACCCGAAGTCATCTTCTGCATGGACGAGTTCGGGCCGCTCAACCTCCAGCCCCACCCCGGACACCAGTGGGCCGAACGCGGCGGCCGGCGCAAAGACCCCGGCCGGGAGCCCAGGCCGAGGCGGCGGGCGACCTACACCCGGCCGCACGGCGTCCGCCACCTGTTCGCCGCCTACAACCTGGGCAAGGACCAGCTCTACGGCCACATCAAGAAGACCAAAACCCGCTCGAAGTTCCTGGAGTTCTGCCGCTACCTGCGGTCCTTGCACCCGGCCGAGAAACGCATCGCGATCGTGTGTGACAACTACTCACCGCACCTGACCACGAAACGGTGCCGCCGGGTGGCGGACTGGGCCGAGGCTAACGATGTCGAGATCGCCTACACCCCGACGAATTCCTCCTGGCTGAACCGCATCGAGGCCCAGTTCACCGCCCTGCGCTATTTCACCCTCGACGGCACCGATCACGCCAGCCACAAGGAGCAGGGCAGCACGATCCGCCGCTACATCATCTGGCGAAACCGCCACGCCAACGATGACCGCCTACGGAAGCTCGTCGCCCAAGCCAACGTCGCCTGAACCCAGCCCCGCGGAAACAGCCGCGACTGCCTCGGTGACGTCCGAGGTCACCACCCGACAATCCGCTTCGATCAGGAACGGCGGCCGACCACCCGGGCCGGTATCCAACTGGACGCGGTCCAGAACCGCCCCGACACCCAGGAAGTACACATTGTCATCGTCGGCGGGGTGCGTGACCGCCAGACGTTCGATGACCACACCCGGCACGGCCTGACGGACCTGCGCGAAAAGCTGATCGGCCGGCCCGCCGGTCAGATCACCCTGCTCCCACAATCTGGTGCGACTCAAAGCTCTCCCCATGACGCCGAGTATGGCAGTCGCCAGCCCAGCACATCAGGGGCGAACGTTGTCTGATGCGGTACTAGGTGTGTTGTCCCGAGACGTTGGTGACACGCGTGCTGGGTTCTTGAAATGGGTGAGGGCCTCCGGGTTCGGTGTGGATTGCGACATCTCCACCTAGC
>NZ_JBHXKA010000006.1:0-123122 GCF_042722885.1 Streptomyces sp. NPDC058401 | reverse complement strand
ATCTCGGGCTCCCCCCCCGTTTCGTCGGGGCTGTGGGGCGCCCCCCCCCGGGGGGGCCGCCACTCGCCGCGTCTACGACACCTTCAGCAGGGAGTCGTCCCGCCACTTCAGCATCTTGTCGAAGCTGACCACGGCGCCCCGGCCCGGCCGGTTGCGGAAGCGGACGTGGTCCGCGAGCTCCTCGATCAGGTGCAGGCCGCGGCCGTGCTCGGCCAGGGACGGTCTGCGGCGGGCCACGGTCGCGGGCGGGAACCCGGGACCCGAGTCGCTCACCTCGATGCGGCAGCGGTCCCCGTCCAGGTACGCCGTGACGTGGTACGCCCCGGTCCCGTCCGGGCTTCCGCCGCCGGGGGCTGTGTCGCCCGAGGCTGTGCCGTACGAGGCTGTGTCGCCCGAGGCTGTGCCGTACGAGGCTGTGTCGCCCGCGGCTGTGCCGCCCGTGTGCCCCGAGCGCGGGACGGCCTCGCGGCCGCCGTGCTCCACCGCGTTCGCGCACGCCTCGCTCAGCGCCACCGACAGGTCGAAGGAGATGTCCGGGTCCACCCCCGCGGTCTCCATCGTCCCCAACAGCAGTCGCCTCGCGAGGGGCACACTCGCTGCTTCGCGCCTCAAGTGGAGAGACCACCAGATGCTCATACGGTTACCTATTGCCGCCCGGGGCCGGGGCTAAGCGCCTGAAGGCCGACAGAGCCCTCGTTCGGCCGATGCGGCTCTCCCGGGCGGCGGTGTATGCGGACGCACGCCGGGCATCCGTGCGCGGGAATGCAAACCGGCTGTCGCACCTGCCGTATGCGGCGCCTAAGGCCAGTGCGATGATGGCCCGGCCATGACTGC
Source organism: Streptomyces sp. NPDC058401 (assembly GCF_042722885.1). Classification (NCBI taxonomy): domain Bacteria; kingdom Bacillati; phylum Actinomycetota; class Actinomycetes; order Kitasatosporales; family Streptomycetaceae; genus Streptomyces; species Streptomyces sp. NPDC058401. Next base: position 122,288 of record NZ_JBHXKA010000006.1, on the reverse strand, counting down.
CCCCCACGCGACGCAGGCCGGACCCGGCCTCAGGCTGATCCGGGCCGCGGTGTTCACCGCGGTCTGTGTCGTGCTGTCCGCGGCCGGGCACGCACTGGCCTCCTGCGCGACGGTGCCCTGGTGGTCCCTCTGCGCCGGGTTCCTCGCCGTCTTCGCGGTGGCGGCCCCGCTCGCGGGACGCCGCCGCTCGCTGCCCGGCATCGCCGCCGCACTCGCGGGCGGACAGCTCGCGCTGCACACCCTGTTCGGCCTCGGCCAGCACAACGCCCCGGCGGGCAGCGGTACCTCCTCGGAGACCTCGCTCGCGGCGCTGGCCGCCCAGCTGGTCTGCGGGGGCAACTCCGTCCCGATCCACCCGGCGGACGCCCGGCGGATCGTGGAGAGCGCCGGACTGGACCCCGACCTCATGGCCGGAACGCAGGGGCACATGGCCCACGCCCACATGGGGCAGGGGCTGGTGGAGCCGACCGGCGGACTGGTGGGGCTGCTCAGCCCGGCCATGCTGATCGGACACCTGCTGGCCGCGCTCGCCGCCGGCTGGCTGCTCGGGCGCGGCGACGCCGCGCTGTTCCGCCTCCTCGAACTGTCCAGGCTCTCCGCCGGAGCCGGTCCGGTGCGCCCGCTGCGGGCCGCGCTGGCCTACGTACGCGCCCTCGGCGCCGGTCTTCCGGGCCGGCCCGCCCGTACCCCGCGGGCAGCGGGCGACGGGACCGGCCCCGCCCTGTCCACGGGCCGGGACGCACTCCAGCACACGGTGATCAGGCGCGGGCCGCCCACGGCATTCGCCCTCGCAGCCTGAAGCGGCACCTCTCCTCCCCGGGACTCATGACGGGAGCACCGGTGCCGCGAACTCCGTGCGCGCCGCGCGCGGAGCCACCGTCACCACAGCTTCCGTGGAGTGTTTCTGCCATGAAGACCTCTCGCGTCTCCTTCGCCGCCGCCCTCGCCGCCGGTTCCGTCCTCCTCCTCTCCGGTACCGCCTTCGCCCACGTCGGCGTGCAGCCCGTCGGGGAGGCTGCCAAGGGCGGCTACGCGACGCTCAACTTCAAGGTCCCCAACGAGCGCGACAACGCCGCGACCACGCAGCTCGAGGTCAACTTCCCCGTGGACCAGCCGCTCACGTCCGTCATGCCGCAGGACATTCCCGGCTGGACGTCCACGGTCGAGAAGACCAAGCTCGACAAGCCGCTCACCGTGCACGGCAAGCAGGTCAACGAGGTGGTCACCAAGGTGACCTGGTCCGGCGGCAAGATCGAGGCCGGCAAGTTCCAGCAGTTCCCGGTCTCCGTCGGCAAGCTGCCCGAGAACGCCGACCAGATGGTCTTCAAGGCGATCCAGACCTACGACAACGGCGAGGTCGTCCGCTGGATCGAGGAGTCCAAGGAAGGCGCCGCCGAACCGCAGACCCCGGCGCCCGTCCTGAAGCTGACCGCCGCCGGCGCCGACCACCACGACGACGCGGCCAAGAAGCCCGCGGACGAGGCGAAGAACTCCGACGCCGACCACAAGGACGGCCACGACGAGGCCGCCGCCAAGAGCGGATCCGACACGACCGCGCGGGCCCTCGGCATCGCCGGCATCGTCATCGGGCTCGGCGGTGTGGCCTTCGGTGTCGCCTCGCGCCGTCGCACCTCCTGACCGCCCGACCGCCCTACCTGACGATCCTGCGCAGCCGGCCGGCCTTCCGGGCCGGCCGGGCTCGCGGATCCACCCGTACCACCCCCGATCTCAGGGACATTCCCATGCGCACCACACGTGTGACGCTCGCCGCCCTCGTGGCGGCGGCCGCCCTCACCCTCACCGCCTGCGGTGGTGAACCGGCCAAGAACGGCCAGGTCACCCAGATCAGCGAGAACCAGGCGAAAGCCGGGTCCGCCACCGTGCTCGACCGCCCCTTCGACAAGCCGGACGTCGTCCTGACGGACACCACCGGCAAGCCGTGGAACCTGCGCGAGCAGACCAAGGGCAAGCCGACGCTCATCTACTTCGGCTACACCCACTGCCCCGACGTGTGCCCCCTGACGATGAGCAACCTCGCCGTCGCCAAGAAGGCACTCCCCAAGGCCGACCAGGACAAGCTCCAGGTCGTCTTCATCACCACCGACCCGGAACGGGACACTCCCGAGTCCCTCCGCTCGTGGCTCCAGGGCCTGGACCCGGCCTTCACCGGGCTGACCGGCGACTTCGCCACCATCCAGGCGGCCGCACGCACGCTCGGCATCGGTATCGAGGCCCCCACGAAGGACGCCAACGGCAACGTGGTCTCCATGCACGGCGCCCAGGTCATCGCCTTCTCGCCCAAGACCGACGAGGGATACCTCCTCTACGGCGAGAGCACCACCGTCGATGACTACACCAAGGACCTGCCGAAGGTCGTCAAGGGAGAGAACCCGTGAACGCCCGCACCACCCGCACCCTCGCAGCCGCCCTCTCCCTGACGGCCGCGCTCGCCATATCCGGCTGCTCCTCCGATTCCGGGTCCGCTTCCGCTTCGGGTGACGCCCCGAAGCTGACGGTCAGCGGCGGCTACATGCCGGAGCCCGTGAACGACCAGATGGCCGGCGCGTTCATGGTCATCAAGAACGGCTCCAAGACGGCCGACAAGCTGACGGGCGCCACGAGCCCGCTCTCCGACGATCTGCAGGTCCACGAGACCAAGGATCAGAAGATGCAGCAGGTGCAGTCCATGGACGTGCCCGCGAACGGCGAGCTGAAGCTGGAGCGCGGCGGCAACCACATCATGTTCATGGGGCTCAAGAACACCCCCAAGGTCGGCGACAAGGTCACCGTCGAACTGCGCTTCGAGAAGTCCGGCCCGGTCAAGGTCGAGCTGGACGTCAAGGAGCGGACGTACAAGGCTCCGACATCCACCAATGGCTCCTCCCACTGACGGACCGAGGGACTGACACGCCATGACGGCCACCGCCCCGACCCCATCCACGGCCCGCGTCCGCGCCACGGCACTCCTGCCGCGGCTCACGCTGGTCCTCGCCGCTCTGCTGGCAGCCTTCTTCGCCGCTGCCGCGCCGGCCTCGGCACACGCCGCGCTGACCGCGAGCGACCCCACGGACGGGGCGGTGGTCGCCACGGCGCCCGCCCAGATCACGCTCTCCTTCTCGGAGGGGGTCGCCATGAACGGCGACTCCATCCGCGTCCTGGACCCGCAGGGCAAGCGCGTCGACACCGGTGAACTGCGCGACCTCTGCAGCGGGAGCATCATCCGCTACGGCACCGCCCTGCGCCCGGGACTGCCGGACGGCACCTTCACCGTCGCCTGGCAGGCCATATCCGCGGACAGCCATCCGGTGTCCGGCGCCTTCACCTTCTCCATCGGAGCCCCCTCCGAGACCGCCGTCTCGCTGCCCTCACGGACGGCGGGCGACGGGCCCGTCGCCGTCGCCTACGGCATCGCGCGCTACGTGGCCTACGCCGGGTTCGCCGTGCTCGTCGGCGCCGCCGCCTTCATCCTCCTGTGCTGGCGCCGGGGCGCCGCGCAGCGGCCGATGCAGCGGCTGGTCGTACGGGCCTGGGTCGCGCTCACCGTGGCCACCCTGGTGATGCTGCTGCTCCGCAACCCGTACACCGGGTCGGGAAACTTCGCCGACGCCTTCGACCTGGCCGGGCTGAAGGCCGTCCTGGAGACCAAGTCCGGGGCCTCGCTCGTCTCGCGGCTGCTCCTCCTCGGCGCCGCCGCACTGTTCATCACCGTCCTGTTCGGGTCCTACGCCCGGCGCCACACCCCGGACGGGGCGGACGGGTCCGGTAGCGCGGCTGACTCCGCCGCCTCCGAGGAGGACGCCAAGGGGGAGAGCGACCTCGTCTTCGGGCTCGGCATCGGCGGAACCGTCGTCGCCGCGGGCATCGCCGCCACCTGGGCGCTGTCCGAGCACGCCTCCACCGGGATCCAGCCCGCCCTGGCCATGCCCGTCGACATCGTGCACCTGCTCGCCGTCGCCACGTGGCTCGGCGGACTCACCGCACTGCTCGTCGCGCTCCACAAGGTCCCCGGGATCGAGCGCTCGGCCATCCGGCGCTTCTCCACCGTCGCCTTCACCAGCGTTGTCGTCCTGGCCTGCACCGGCACCTACCAGGCCTGGCGCCAGGTCGGCAGTTGGTCCGCGCTGACCGGAACCGACTACGGCCGGCTGCTGCTCGTCAAGATCGGCCTCGTCTCCGTCGTCGTGGCCATCGCCTACACCTCGCGGAAGTGGACCTCGCGGCTGGTGGGTGGCCAGGCGGAGGGCAAGGCAGAGGCCGAGGTCGAGGTCACCGATGTTTCACGTGAAACATCGTCCGTGAGCGTCTCCCCGGCCGCCGAGGCCCTCCCCGACACCTCCGAGGCCGTGGCCTCCGACCCCCGGCGCGCCGCGCAGCTCGCGCGCCAGGGCGCCGCCCGGCGCACCGCGCGGGAGAAGCAGGTGCGCGACGCCGACCCGGACCGGACCGGTCTGCGCCGGTCCGTCCTGGCCGAGGCCGGTGTCGCCGTGGTGCTGCTGGCCGTCACCACCATCCTCACCAGCACCGAGCCCGGCCGGGCCGCGGAGCTGGAGGCCGGCCGCGGGTCCACCGCCACCGCCGTTCCCGACCGGGCGGTCAAGGTCACGCTGCCCTTCGACACCGGCGGCGAGAACGGCAAGGGCTCCGTACGGCTCCAGCTGGATCCGGGCCGCGTCGGCGCGAACACGCTCCACGTGTGGGCCGAGACCCCCGACGGGAAGCCGCTCGACCTGCCCGAGCTCAAGGTGTCGTTCACCTTGGAAGCCAAGGAGATCGGCCCCCTTCCGGTCATGCCCGAGCGCGCCGCTCCCGGACACTGGACCGCATCGGGCGTCCAGCTTCCGCTGACCGGGGACTGGCGGATCGACGTGATCGTCCGCACCTCCGACATCGACCAGACGACCGTCCAGAAGAACGTGAAGATCGGCTGACCAGCGTGACCCAGAACAGCGACCCCACGACCAGCACCAAGAGCACTGCGAGCGCCGAGAGCAGCACCGGACTCCCCGGCGTCGAGATCTCCCGGCGCCGCCTGCTGGGCACGGTCGGCGCCGCGGGCGCCGTCGGGCTCGCGCTCGGCGCCGCGGGCGGCGCCCTCGTACAGTCCGAGGCGTCCGGGTCGCAGACGCCGGGCTCCGGCGGCACCCCCGGCAGCCTCGGGGCCACCCGGGTCGACTTCCACGGGGATCACCAGGCCGGCATCACCACCCCCCTCCAGGCCAAGGGGCACGTGCTCGCCTTCGACCTGGCGCCCGGAGCCGGGCGCACCGAGGCAGCCGCCCTGATGCGGCGCTGGTCGGACACCGCGCGGCGGCTGACGGCGGGCGAGACCTCGCCGGTCGCCGACACCGGCATCGCCCTCGGCTCCGGCCCCTCCTCGCTCACGGTGACCTTCGGCTTCGGCCACTCCTTCTTCGAGCGCACCGGGCTCGCCGCACGCCGCCCCGCCGCCCTCGACCCGCTGCCGGACTTCTCCGCCGACCGGCTCGACGCCCAGCGCAGCAACGGCGATCTGTGGGTCCAGATCGGCTCCGACGACGCCCTGGTCGCCTTCCACGCGCTGCGCGCGCTGCAGAAGGACGCCGGTGAGGCGGCCCGGCCGCGCTGGCAGATGAACGGTTTCAACCGCTCTCCCGGCGCCACCGCCTCCCCGATGACGGCCCGCAACCTCATGGGCCAGGTGGATGGGACCAACAACCCGAAGCCGGCCGAGGCCGACTTCGACCGGCGGATCTTCGTCCAGGGCACCGTGCCCCCGGAGCACGCCTGGATGGTCGGGGGCTCGTACGCCGTCGTACGCCGTATCCGCATGCTCCTCGACCACTGGGACGAGCAGTCGCCGGCCCAGCAGGAGCAGGTCATCGGGCGTACGAAGGCCACCGGCGCCCCGCTGACCGGAGGCGGCGAGACCACCGCCATGGACCTCGACAAGATCGGCGCCGACGGCAAGCCGGTGATCCCTTCCAATGCGCACGCCCGGATCTCGGCACCCGCGCAGAACGGCGGAGCCGCCATGCTCCGGCGTCCCTTCTCCTTCCACGACGGGATCGCCGCCGACGGAACCCCCGACGCCGGGCTGCTCTTCATCTGCTGGCAGGCCGACCCGTCCCGCGGTTTCGTGCCCGTCCAGCGCAAGCTCGATCGCGGCGACGCCCTGTCGGATTTCATCCGGCACGAGTCGAGCGGCCTGTACGCGGTGCCGCCCGGTGCACGTGCCGGGGAGTACGTGGGGCAACGGCTGCTCGAAGGGTGAACAGCCCAGGTGGCGTCCGGGCCCCGGCATTAGGCTGATCGCATGTCGGCCACCCGCTTCACCTATCTCGGTCCCGAAGGCACGTTCACCGAAGCCGCCCTTCGCACCCTCCCCGAAGCCGCGACCCGGGAGCTCGTCCCGATGGTTTCGGTCCCGGCAGCCCTGGACGCCGTGCGCAACGGCGAGGCCGCGGCGGCCCTGGTCCCGATCGAGAACTCGGTGGAGGGCGGGGTCACCTCGACCCTGGACGAGCTGGCGGCCGGCGTACCGCTGATGATCTACCGCGAGGTGCTGCTCCCCATCGCGTTCGCGCTGCTGGTGCGGCCCGGGACCAAGCTGTCGGACGTCAAGACCGTCACCGGGCACCCGGTCGCCCAGCCGCAGGTCCGCAACTGGCTGCGGTCGAACCTGCCCGACGCCCTGTGGGAATCGGCGGCGTCCAATGCCGACGGTGCCCGGCTCGTCCAGGAGGGCCGCTTCGACGCCGCCTTCGCGGGCGAGTTCGCGGCCGCCACCTACGGGCTGGTCCCGCTGGTCACCGAGATCCACGACGCGCAGAACGCGGAGACCCGCTTCGTGCTCGTCGGGCGTCCGGCCCGCCCGGCCGCGCCGACCGGGGCCGACAAGACCTCCGTCGTGCTGTGGATGGGCGACGACCGCCCCGGTGCGCTGCTGGAGCTGCTCCAGGAGTTCGCCGTCCGCGGGGTGAACCTGATGCTGATCCAGTCCCGTCCGACCGGTGCGGGGATCGGCAACTACTGCTTCGCCGTCGACGCCGAGGGCCACATCTCCGACCGCCGGGTCGGGGAGGCCCTCATGGGTCTCAAGCGCACCTGTCCCCAGATCCGGTTCCTAGGCTCCTACCCGCGCGCCGGTGTCGCTCAGGGTGACGTCCAAGCCGCCCGGGCCGGTACCTCCGACGGCGACTTCACCGCGGCCTCGGACTGGCTGACACGTTGCCTCGACGGGCGCCCCTAACGCTCTGTCCACTGTCCACAGAGTTATCCACAGGGTTCGGTGTGAACCTGGGGACAAGTCGACAGAGCAACACGACAAGGTCGACAAATCGGTCGGGCGGCACAGGTTTCGCGCTGACGAGCGGGAGGTGAACGCCGTCACCCCTGTATCACCGATCAACTCTTTGGGGCGAGTCATTCCCACCCGAATGAGTGTGTGAGGGTGGTTTGAACCCTGATTGAGCCCGCTCGCTCCCCAGCCGGGATTGATCTATTCCTGTGTCCACAGATCCGGCGCACAGCCTGTGGATAAGCCGGTCGCCTGGGGAATTCCTGTGGACAAGGAAGCCCCTCCCCTCCTGCTCAGGGGCTGCCCGGCCACCACCGTTCTGCCCCTTTTCAGGGAATGGGGCCGGTTTTATCGGCCCCTGCGGAAGGGCCGCTTCCAGCCTCCCGCCGGAAGTTTTCCATTCGCGGCAATTGGGACAAAGCGACACGCAGCGTGATATCGGTGCGATCCCCTGAACCCCGGCCCGGTAGCCTGGAGGGGTGATTGACCTCCGGCTGCTCCGTGAAGACCCTGACCGTGTCCGCGCCTCGCAGCGCGCCCGTGGAGAGGACGTCGCCCTCGTCGACGCACTCCTCTCCGCCGACGAGCGCCGCAGGTCCTCCGGCATGCGATTCGACGAACTCCGCAACGAGCAGAAGTCGCTCGGCAAGCTCATCCCCAAGGCCTCTCCGGAGGAGCGGGCCGAGCTGCTGAAGAAGGCCGATCAGCTCAAGCAGGACGTCAAGGCCGCCGAGGCCGAGCAGAACGAAGCGGACGAAGCCGCCAAGCAGCTGCTCCTGCGACTCGGCAACGTCGTCCACACGGACGTGCCCGTCGGCGGCGAGGAGGACTTCGTCGTCCTGGAGACGCACGGCACCATCCGCGACTTCGGCGCCGAGGGCTTCGAGCCCAAGGACCACCTGGAGCTCGGCGAGTCCCTGGGCGCCATCGACGTCGAGCGCGGCGCCAAGGTCTCCGGCTCGCGCTTCTACTACCTCACCGGCATCGGCGCCCTGCTGGAGCTCGCGCTCGTCAACGCGGCCATCGCACAGGCCACCGAGGCCGGCTTCACCCCGATGCTCACCCCCGCGCTGGTCCGTCCGCGCGCCATGGAGGGCACCGGATTCCTCGGCCAGGCCGCGGAGAACGTGTACCACCTGGAGAACGACGACCTCTACCTGGTCGGCACCTCCGAGGTCCCGCTCGCCGCGTACCACATGGACGAGATCATCGACGCGGACAAGCTGCCGCTGCGCTACGCCGGTTTCTCCCCGTGCTTCCGCCGCGAGGCCGGCACGTACGGCAAGGACACCCGCGGCATCTTCCGCGTCCACCAGTTCGACAAGGTCGAGATGTTCTCGTACGTCGCGCCGGAGGAGGCCGAGGCCGAGCACCAGCGCCTCCTGGACTGGGAGAAGCAGTGGCTGACCAGCCTGGAGCTGCCGTTCCAGGTCATCGACGTCGCCACCGGCGACCTGGGCGCCTCCGCCTCCCGCAAGTTCGACTGCGAGGCGTGGATCCCCACCCAGGGCAAGTACCGCGAGCTGACCTCCGCCTCGAACTGTGACGGTTTCCAGGCGCGCCGCCTGTCGATCCGCTACCGCGACGGCAAGAAGACCGCTCCGCTGTCCACCCTGAACGGAACGCTGTGCGCGGTCCCGCGCACGATCGTCGCGATCCTGGAGAACCACCAGCAGGCCGACGGCACGGTCCGGGTTCCCCCGGTGCTCCGGCCCTACCTGGGCGGTCGGGAAGTCCTGGAGCCGATCACCAAGTGAGCACGGCCCCGTTCCCGTACAAGCTCGTCGCGACCGACCTCGACGGGACGCTGCTCCGCGGCGACGACACCGTCTCGGAGCGCACCCGTGAGGCGCTCCTCGCGGCCACCGCCGCGGGCGCAGCGCACATCATCGTCACCGGCCGCGCCGTGCCGTGGACCCGCCACGTCCTCGACGACCTCGGCTACCAGGGCATCGCCGTCTGCGGACAGGGCGCTCAGGTCTACGACGCGGGCGCGCACCGGCTGCTGACCTCGGTGACCCTCGACCGGAAGCTGGCCGCGCTGGCGCTGGAGAAGATCGAGGCCGAGGTCGGTCCGCTGGCGATCGCCGCCAGCCGGGACGGAGTCGAGGGCGAGGTGCTCTTCGGCCCCGGCTACCAGGTCCAGGAGGGCCTTCCCGCGCTCTACCTGGAGGACACCGCCGAGGTCTGGTCGGCTCCGCTGAACAAGCTGTACATCCAGCACCCCGAGCTGGACGAGGACGCCCTCGTCCAGGTGGCCCGGGAGACCGTGGGCAGCCTGGTCGGCATCGTCATGGCCGGTCCCGGTGTCGTGGAGATCCTGCCACTGGGACTGAGCAAGGCCACCGGCCTCTCGCTGGCCGCGCGCCGGCTGGGGGTGAAGGCGGCCGAGACGATCGCCTTCGGCGACATGCCCAACGACATACCGATGTTCGGCTGGGCCGCGCACGGCGTGGCGATGGCCAACGCGCACGCGGAGCTCAAGGCGGTGGCGGACGAGGTCACCACCTCCAACGAGGAGGACGGCATCGCCGTGGTCCTGGAGCGTCTGCTGGGCGCCGCGTAACGGGGCGGAAGACGAACGGAAGGTCCGGAACGGCCCGCGCCGCGAGGCGCGCTCGAAGTGGCTGTTCCGGACCTTCTTGTTTCTCCCCGCACGGCTCACTCTGCCCCCGCCGCACGCCTCGTACCAGTGAATTTCCCTGCGTCAGCCGGGAATCCGGTGCCGGTTCGGGTGCCGGGTCAGGGGCCAGGCGAGGAGGCCGACACCGAGTGCGATGGCATGGCCGAAGTCGGTGAAGGTGCCGTCGCTGAGGAGCGGGAGTCCGAAGAAGGCCAGGACCCCGGCCAGGTAGAGCCAGCGCCAGGGGCCGGGCAGGCGGTACGTCAGCACCCCGATGGCGCTCGCGAGTCCGTAGCTGACGCCGATGTCGACGACGTGGACCATGCTGCGCGGGGCGCGGTGGTCCTGGATGGCCATCAGGACCAGCTTCTGGCTGATCAGCGTGGCCGTGATGTGGCCGGTCGCGATGATGAAGAGCCAGCGCAGGGTGCCGAGCCAGCGCTCGACATTGGCCTGGAAGATCTCGAAGAGGACGAAGTAGAGCGGGAGCGAGGCCGGATCCTCGATCCAGAACGCGCTGCTGAGCAGCGCCCGTATGGGATGCCGGGCGAGCTCGTGGATGTTGCTGCTGTTGCGGCGGAGCAGGACGTGTTCGAGATGATCGGGCACGATCACGACCACGATGCTGGTGACCACGATGATCAGCAGCCAGATGTGGGTGCCGGGCGCGGAGCGTATCCAGGACCGCACTGGCCTGGACGGCTCGGGCTCGGTGTACTCGATCATGCACCGATGATCTCGCGCAAAGCTGTGCCCCGCCTGGCCGGTGGGCCGGGCGGGGCACTGTTTCACGTGAAACATCCGGGGCCGTCGCCCCTGGGACGCCGGTGCGGACGTCCTACTCCTCGCCCGCCAGGGTCAGGCGGCGGAGCTTCTGGCCGGCGTAGAAGGTGGCGCCGACGGTGACCGCGACGAGCAGGATCACCGCGGTGGGCAGCCCGACGGTGGCGTCCACGTACCCCTCGCCCGCGACCTTCTGGGCGAGGGCCAGCGACCACTGCTGGACGCTGAGGGTCTTCGCACCGTCGACGAGGCTGCCGAAGAGCGACTCCCAGATCAGGGCGTAGACCAGGCCGAAGACGACCGCGTGCCGGCTGACGGTGCCCAGCAGCAGGAACAGCGCGCTGTAGGCGACCGAGGCGACGAGGGCGGCGACGGTGTAGGCGACGGCGATCTGCTGCCCGTTGCCGTTGAGGATGAAGCCGGCGATCAGGGTGGGGATCGCGGAGAAGACCATGGTGACGGCGATCGCGACGGTCAGCTTCGTGAGGATGATCGTCGGGCGCTTCACCGGCTTCGAGAGCAGGTAGACGATCGAGCCGTCGTCGATCTCCGGGCCGATGGCGCCGGTGCCGGCGATGACGCCGATCAGCGGGACCATCGTGGCCAGGGCGAAGCCGCCGAGGAGATCTGCGGCGACCTTGTCGTCGAGGCCCGCGAAGGCGCGCACGGCGATGGAGATGGCGATGAGCAGGACGGGCAGCGCGCAGAGGATCAGCGCGCGGCGGCGGCCGAGCAGGGCCCGGTAGGTGAGCCGGGCGACGGTGGGGTTGTACATGGGTGCCAGCTCCTTCAGGCCGCGACGAGGTAGGAGAAGACCGACTCGAGGGACTCGTCGGAAGGCGAGACCGTCAGCAGCCGGATGCCGTGCTCGCGGGCGACCCGCGGCAGCAGCTGGGTGAAGCGCCCGAAGTCGACGGCCTGGATGCGCAGGGCGCCTTCCTTGAGGTCCACCTCGATCCCGGCGGTGGACGGGTCGGCGATCAGGGCCGCGGCGAGGGCCCGGTCGTCGGAGGAGCGGACGAGGTAGCGGTGCGGGCGGTCCGTCATCAGGCGGCGGATCTTGCGGAAGTCGCCGGAGGCGGCGTGCCGGCCGGCGACGACCACCTCGATGTGGGAGGCGAGCTGTTCGACCTCCTCCAGGATGTGCGAGGAGAACAGCACGGTGCGGCCGGCGTCGCCCATCCGCCGCAGCAGCTCCATGAGCTGCATGCGCTGGCGCGGGTCCATGCCGTTGAACGGCTCGTCGAGCAGCAACACGGACGGGTCGTGGACCAGGGCGGAGGCCATCTTCACGCGCTGGCGCATGCCCTTGGAGTACGTGGAGATCTTGCGGTCCTGCGCGTACTCCATCTCGACCGTGGCCAGGGCCCGCTGGGCGGCCGCCTCGTCGAGGCCGTGGAGTTCGGCGTTGGCGACGACGAACTCCTTGCCGGTGAGGAAGTCGTACATGGCCTCGCGCTCGGGCACGACGCCGATCTGCTTGTAGACCTGCTCGTTCTGCCAGATCGGGGTGCCGTCGAGGGTGACGGTGCCCGTGGAGGGGGCGAGGAAGCCGCCCATCATGTTGATGAGGGTGGACTTGCCGGCGCCGTTGGGGCCGAGCAGACCGGTGACTCCGGGACCGATGCGCATGGTCACGTCGTTGACGGCGACGACGTTCCCGAACCAGCGGGAGGTGTGGTCGATGTCGATGATGCTCACAGCCCGGCCTTCCGGTAGCGGGCCATCAGGGCGGCGTAGGAGCCGGCGATGAGGCCGAGGATGACGAGCAGGTAGACGAAGCCGACGGCGCCCGAGGGGCCCTCGCTGCCGGGGAAGCCCGAGTCGGCGCCGAGGAAGGCGGTCTGCAGGCCGTCGATGAGGCTCATCGGGGAGAACAGGCCCAGCCACTCGATGCCACCGGTCGAGCCGGTCTCGTAGGCGATGGCCTGGACGGCGGACACGGCGCCGTAGGGGATCAGGAGCACGGCGATGATGGCGGCGACGCCGAAGCCGCGGCGCGGGGTGAGCGCGGCCATGACCAGGCCGAGGCCGGAGAAGAGCAGCGACAGCAGCAGTACCGACACCAGTGCCTGTCCGAATCCCTTGGTCTGGTCGGCGAAGTCGAACTTCGCCAGGAGCGAGCCGATCCACATGATCAGCAGCGGGGCCGCCGTGAGGATGAACAGGGCCGAGGCCATGGCCGCGAACTTGGCCACGACGTAGTCGACCCGCTCGATGGGCCGCGAGAAGTAGAGCGGCACCGTCTTGAAGCGCAGGTCCCGCGAGACGGACTGCGGTGCCTGCGAAGCGAGGTAGAGGTAGACGATCACCTGGGTGGTCATCGCGTACGTCGTGTACTTGATCGGCAGGGAGGTGGAGCCGGGCACGGTGATCGCGACCGCGACGAGGATCAGCGCGGGGACGCACATCACCGCGAAGAGCAGCATCGGCAGCACCTTGGACTTGGCCGAGCGGCCGAGTCCGTAGGCGCCGCGCAGGGACTGCGCGAAGAGCGACTTGCGGGCGTAGGAGCGGCCGAGCCGGGGGCCGTCGTAGGACCGGTAGCCGATGTTGTGGATCTGGGTCGAGGTGTCAGGCGCCATCGGAACCGGCTCCCTTCTGCTGGGTGGCGGCCCAGGCGGCGGCCTGGGCGGACTGTGCTGCGGACTGCTCGGCGCGGGCGGCGGCCGCGTCGCTGTCGCGGAAGACCTCGGCGATGTGGTGGCGGCGCTGTTCCATGCGGACCAGCCCGATGCCGAGATCGGCCACCGTGTCGCGGACGGTGTCGTACGTGGCCTCGCCGGTGGCCTCGACGAGGAGGATGTGGCCGGCTCCGGGCAGGCCCTCCTCCTCGCCCGCGTGCAGGGTCAGTCCCGCCTCGGCGAGCGCCTTGCGCAGGGCGGCGGTGCCGTCCGGGTGGTCGTCGGAGTCGGTGACCTCGACCGCGAGGGTCGTGGTGGTCTGGGTGAAGTCGCTGGTGGAGCTGGAGCGCAGCAGCTTGCCGCCGTCGACGACCACGACGTGGTCGCAGGTCCGCTCCAGCTCGCCGAGGAGGTGGGAGGTGACGAGGACCGAGATGCCGAAGTCGGTGTAGACGCGGCGGATCAGGCCCAGCATCTCGTCGCGGCCGACCGGGTCGAGGCCGTTGGTGGGCTCGTCGAGGAGCACCAGTTGCGGGTCGTGGACCAGCGCCTGGGCGAGTTTGACGCGCTGCTTCATGCCCGTGGAGTAGCCGCCGATGGGGCGGTAGCGCTCCTCGTACAGCCCCACGTGGCGCAGAGTGTCCGCGGTGCGCTCACGGGCGGCGGTCGGCGGGAGCCCGGACATGCGCGCCATGTGCACGACGAACTCGGTGGCCGAGACGTCGGGGGGCAGGCAGTCGTGTTCGGGCATGTAGCCGACGCGCTCGCGGATCGCGCTGCCATGGGTGGCTACGTCGAGTCCGAGCACGGCGGCGGTGCCCTCAGTGGCGGGGGACAGTCCCAGCAGGATCTTGATCAGCGTGGACTTGCCGGCTCCGTTGGCGCCCACGAGCCCGGTAACTCCGGGTCCGATGTCCAAGGAGAGCCGGTCGAGGGCGGTCACTCGGGGGTACCGCTTGCTCAGGCTTTCGGTCGCGATGACAGTCACGTGAACGACGTTAGTGGCGTGCCGGGCCGGGATCGTCAGACCTGGAGCTCGATCCTTTCTCCGCCTTCAGGACTACGGACCCCGACATAAGGCTGACGTAGGGCTGATGCGTACCGGACAAGTTTGTCCACAGGTCCGTGCACGGGCCTTGACGTGACCTCCGGTCATTGTCACATTCATCAGTGTCAAGTTACGGGCGCGTACGGCTACATGGACGGACGGCTGGCATGGCTGGGGACACCAGGCAACGCACGATGCGACGCACCACGGAGCTCTCCGCCGAGCTGCGCGGGTTCAAGGAAGTGCAGCGCCTCTCCTACGAGTGCGCGGAGGCCGTCGCGGCGCAGCTGCGCCCCGGCGTGACCGAGCGCGAAGCCGCGCGGATGCAGCGCGACTGGCTGCGCGAGCGCGGGGTGCGGGACTGGTTCCACATGCCGTTCGCGTGGTTCGGAGACCGGACCGCCTTCACCGGCTTCAAGATCCCCCTGCAGTTCTTCCCGACGAACCGGGCCCTGGAGCCGGGGATGCCGTTCATCCTCGACATGGCCCCGGTCTACAAGGGCCACACCGCGGACATCGGGTACTCGGGCAGCCTCGGCCTCAATCCGGTGCAGGACCGGCTGATGTCGGATCTGCAGGCGCACCGCACGCTGATCCTCGACCAGGTCCGCGAGCGCCGCTCCCTTCGCGACATCTACGAGGAGGTGGAGCGGCTGATGATCGGCCAGGGGTACACCAACCGGCACCGGGCCTACCCCTTCGGCGTCATCGCGCACAAGATAGACCGGGTCAAGGAGCGGAGCTGGGCACCGACCGCGTTCGGTTTCGGCACCCAGGCCCTGAAGGGGCTGGCCTCCGACGCGCTGCGCGGCCACCGCGAGGGCTGGTCCCCGCTGTGGAGCCCGTACCGCTTCTCCGACCATCCGCCCCAGCCCGGCCTGTGGGCGGTGGAGCCGCACCTGGGTTTCCGGGGCACCGGCGCGAAGTTCGAGGAGATCCTGGTCGTCACCGACTCCCGGGACCCCGAGGAGAGCGCGTACTGGCTGGACGACGATCTGCCGCACGTGCGGCGCTGGGCTGAGGAGAAGGCGGCATGAGCGCAATGACGGACGCGGGCCTGGCGGGCGGGCGCGAACGCTGGGTGAGCACCGGCGGGATCGAGCTGTGCGTCGTCGAACTCGGCGACGTACAGCGGCCGACGGTCGTCCTGGTGCACGGGTACCCGGACAGCAAGGAGGTCTGGTCGCAGGTCGCCGAGCAGCTGGCCTCCCATTTCCACGTCGTGCTCTACGACGTGCGCGGACACGGGCGCTCCACCGCCCCGCAGCCGCTGCGCGGCGGGTTCACCCTGGAGAAGCTGACCGACGACTTCCTCGCGGTCGTGGACGCGGTCAGCCCGGACCGCCCGGTGCACCTGGTCGGCCACGACTGGGGCTCCGTCCAGGGCTGGGAGTTCGCGACGGTCGCCCGGACCGAGGGCCGGATCGCCTCCTTCACCTCGATGTCGGGGCCCTCCCTGGACCACTTCGGGCACTGGATCAAGAAGCGGATGGCCCGGCCCACCCCGCGCCGGACGGCCCAGCTGCTGAACCAGGGCGCCAAGTCCTGGTACGTGTACATGCTGCACACCCCCGTGCTGCCGGAGCTCGCCTGGCGCGGACCGCTCGGCAAGCGCTGGCCGAAGATGCTGGAGCGGATGGAGCAGGTCCCGGCCGGGGACTACCCGACGGCCTCCCTGCCCTCCGACGCCGCGCACGGCGCCTGGCTCTACCGGGACAACGTCCGGCCCCGGATGCGCCGGCCGCGCGCCGACGCGTACGCCCACGTACCGGTGCAGCTGATCACCCCCACCGGGGACGCCTTCCTCTCCGAGCGGCTCTACGACGATCTGGAGCTGTGGGCCCCGGACCTGGTGCGGCGCACCCTGCCGGCCAAGCACTGGGTGCCGCGGACCCGGCCCGACCAGCTGGCCGCGTGGATCACCGAGTTCGTCACCTCCCGGGAGGAGCCCGCCACGCGGGCGCCCGGGCAGAAGGCCCCCGGCAGGTACGCGGACCGCTTCGGGGGGCAGCTGGTCCTGGTCACCGGAGCCGCCAGCGGCATCGGCCGGGCCACCGCCTTCGCGTTCGCCGAGGCCGGCGCCCGTGTGGTGTGCGTGGACCGGGACGCCGACGGAGCCGCCCGCACCGCCGACATGGCGCGCCTGGTCGGTGCGCCGCAGGCCTGGGGCGAGTGCGTCGACGTCAGCGACGAGCAGGCCATGGAGAAGCTCGCCGAGAAGGTCGCCACCGAGTACGGGATCGTGGACGTCCTGGTCAACAACGCCGGGGTCGGCCTGTCGGGCCCGTTCCTGGACACGACCGCCGAGGACTGGAAGAAGGTCCTCGACGTCAACCTGTGGGGCGTCATCCACGGCTGCCGGCTCTTCGGGAAGCAGATGGCCGAGCGCGGCCAGGGCGGGCACATCGTCAACACCGCCTCCGCCGCCGCCTATCTGCCGTCCAAGACGCTGCCCGCCTACAGCACGTCCAAGGCGGCGGTGCTGATGCTCAGCGAGTGCCTGCGGGCCGAGCTGGCGTCGAAGTCGATCGGGGTGTCGGCGATATGCCCCGGCATCGTCAACACCAACATCACCGCCACCTCCCGTTTCGCCGGAGTGGACGAGGCCGAGGAGAAGCGGCGCCAGCAGAAGTCCTCGCGCCTCTACGGGCTGCGCAACTTCCCCCCGGAGAAGGTCGCCGACGCGATCCTGCTCGCGGTCGTGAAGAACCAGGCCGTGGTCCCGGTGACCCCCGAGTCCAAGGGCGCCCTGTGGATGTCCCGGTTCGCTCCGGGAACGCTGCGGCGGTTCGCGAAGCTGGAGCCCAAGCTGTGAGCGGGGCGGTCGCGGGCAGGGCCGCCCGGTACGCGATCGCACCGCGCCGGGTGGCCTTCGACTGGAAGACCACCCCGCTGCACTGGATACCGGACGAGCCCACCGCCACCCACGTCGTCAACGTGCTGCACCTGCTGCTGCCGGCGGGCGAGCGGTGGTTCGTGAAGGTCTTCAAGGAGGGCCTTCCCCTGGTCACGGACCCGAAGCTGCGCAGCGACGTGAAGGGGTTCATGGGCCAGGAGGCCACGCGCAGCGTGCAGCACTCCTACGTCCTGGACCACCTCGCCGAACAGCGGCTGCCCACCGAGGCGTACACGAAGTACGTGGACTTCCTCTTCGAGAAGCTGCTGGGGGAGACCCCGCCCTTCGGGGCCCCGATCACCGCGCAGGAGTGGCTGCGCTTCCGGCTCTCGCTGGTCGCCGCGATCGAGCAGTTCACGGCGGTCCTCGGGGACTGGGTGCTCGGCGCCGAGGGACTGGACGCGGCCGGGGCGGACGAGATCATGCTCGACCTGCTGCGCTGGCACGGCGCGGAGGAGGTGGAGCACCGCTCCGTCGCCTTCGACATGTACCAGCACTGCGGCGGCGCGGGCCCGCCCCGCTACGTCCGCCGCATCGGGGGCATGGCCGTGGTCGCGCCGGTCCTGGGCTGGCTGTGGATCGCCGGGGCCTCGTACCTGCTGCGCAACGATCCCGAACTGCGCGGACGCACCCGCTATTCGCTGCGCGAGCACAACCGGGCCGTGGCCAAGGGGCTGCTGCCCACTTGGAGAGAGCTCGGCATGGCCATACCCCGCTACCTGCGGCGGTCGTACCATCCCTCGCAGGAGGGCTCGCTGCGCAGGGCGGTCGAGTACCTCGCGGCTTCACCTGCCGCCCGGTCAGCTGCGGGCGCGGTCGGCCGAGCCGCCATGTCGTAGGGAGCCGGGATTGTCCGAGCAGGCAGTAGCCGAGTACCGGATCGAGGATCTGGCGCACCACAGCGGTGCGACCGTCCGGACGATCCGGGCGTACCAGGACCGGGGTCTGCTGCCGAAGCCGGAGCGGCGAGGCCGTTCCAATGTCTACCGGGACACGCATCTGGCGCGGCTGCGCCAGATCGCCGACCTGCTGGACCGCGGGTACACCCTGGCCTCCATCAAGGAACTGCTGGAGGCCTGGGACGCGGGACGCGGGCTCGGCGGAGTGCTCGGGCTGGTGGCCGAGGTGCACGGGCCGTGGACGGACGAGGAAGCGGCCCGGATAAGCCGGGACGAGCTGAACGAACGGTTCGGCGGCAAGCCGGACGACGAAGCGGTCGGCGAGGCCTGCGAACTGGGCGTGCTGGAGCGGATCCCGGGGCGCCCGGACCAGTTCCTCGTACCGTCTCCGCAGGAGCTGTCCGTGGCGGCCGAGCTGTACGCCGCCGGGGTCCCGCTGCCCGCGATCACCGGTCATCTGCGGGAGTTGCGCGGCCAGGTGGAGCTGATCGCCTCGCGCTTCCTGGAGTTCACCACGGAGCACGTCTTCGCCCGGTACCTGGGGGCCGTACCTCCGACGGACTCCGACGCGGCCGAGGCGGCGACGATGGTACGAAGGCTGCGGCCGCTGGCCCAGCAGACGGTGGACGCGGAGCTGGCGCGGGCGATGCAGCTCTTCGCGACCCGGCACCTGCAACGGCACCTCGGGGCCGTCGGGACCCCTCAGCCGTCCGGGCCGGCCCCGGTGGCGCTGCCCGCGGAAACCGTGCGGGCGGTGCAGGAGCTGGTGGGGCCCGACCATGTGGCGGAGTTCGTCCGGGCCGCCACGGAACGGGAGTTGCAGGCTCGGACGATGAACGATCTGGCCACCCGCGGCGGCCGGTAGTGCTCGCTCAGTAGTCCACAGGCCGGATCACGCTTTTGCCGCCGAAACCGGCGCAAAGGGCTGTGGACAACTCAGGCCGACCTGTGGGGAACCCGTCCCGAAGGGTCAGCCGACGGCCTGGTAGGCCGGTCCGGGCGTGGTGGTTTCGGCCACCGGGCTGATAGTGGCGGTGAGGGTGGCCGGGCCTGCGGTGGCGGTGACGGGGGTGGCGGTGGTGGTGGCCGTGGTGGTGGCCGGGCCGGTGGCGTCCGTCGCCCCGGCCGTTTCGGCGGCTGCCCGGCGGGTGTTCCCGTAGAGGATGGCCGCGAGGACCAGGCCGAGGATCCCGCCGACGAGCTGGGCGGCGACGAACCCCGGCAGCGACTGCGGGGCGATGCCGGTGAAGGAGTCGCTGAAGCTGCGCCCGATGGTGCCGGCCGGGTTCGCGAAGGACCCGGAGGAGGTGAACCAGATCGCGGCGGCGATGTAGGCGGCGACCGCGGCCGGGATCAGCTTCGCCCGGCCGATGCGGCCGAGCCCCTGGATCACCAGGACCAGTCCGGCGGTGGCCACCACCTCGCCGACGAGCAGGTGTCCGCCGTCGCGGACCTGGGTGGAGAAGGCTCCGGGGAGGCGGCCGAACATCGCTTCCGCGAGGACGGCGCCGGCTATCGCGCCGGCGGTCTGGGCCGCGACGTAGACGAGGGCCTCCCGGCCTTCGAGCCCTTCGCCGCCGGTGCGCCGCCCCCACCAGGCCGTGAGGGTGACGACCGGGTTGAGGTGGGCGCCCGAGAGCGGCCCGAAGAGAGTGATGATCAGCCCGAGCCCGATGGCCGAGGCGAGCGAGTTGGCGACCAGGGCCACCCCCGTATCGGAGGTGAGTGCTGCGGCCTGGATTCCGGATCCGATGACGACCACGAGGAGGGCGGCGGTGCCGACGAGCTCGGCGGTCGCACGCCGTGACAGAGACGCACTATTTGTCATACTTTTCTTCCCCTTGAGTGGCAGTTCAGCGGAAAATCTATTCCGTATCTTGGAAACGCGATAGGGGGAGTCCAGGTTCGAGAGAGCGGCGAAAAATCGCTGCGCCGGACCCTGCCGAGCCGTCACGCTGGGCGAATGGATGACAAGCGCACCGTCAAGGTGTCCAAATACGTCTCGAAACACCTCCGCCATCAGCCGGAACGCATCGGACTGGTGCTCGATCCGCACGGCTGGGTGGAGATCGACGATCTTCTGAATGCCACGGCCGCCCACGGCTTCCCCATCAGCCGGGCCGAGCTCGACCACGTGGTCGCCGCCAACGACAAGCAGCGGTTCGCCGTCGACGGCAGCCGGATCCGCGCCAGCCAGGGGCACACCGTCCCCGTGGACCTGAACCTGCCGGAGGCCGAACCGCCCGCGTACCTCTACCACGGCACCGTCGCGCCCGCCCTGGACGCGATCCGCGCCGAGGGACTGCGCCCGATGGCCCGCCACCACGTCCACCTCTCCCCGGACCGGGAGACCGCGACCCGCGTCGGCGCACGGCGCGGCCGGCCGGTCGTCCTCGCCGTGGACGCGGGGGCGATGCGCGCCGCGGGGCACGTGTTTCGGATCAGCGCCAATGGGGTGTGGCTGGCGGACTCCGTGCCGCCGCAATTCCTGCGGTTCCAATAAACCGGGGACCACCAGGAGAAGCCCCGGAGAAGCCCCCTAGAAGCCCCGGAGGCCCAGGAATTCACGGAGGGATTGTCAGATCATCCCCCTACTCTGTTCCTCACTCCGGGATCTGTGAGGGGGGTACCTCGCGGTCGCCGAACAACCCGTACCAGCGCGCGAGGTGACGCTCCATGACCCCCGAAGACCCCCATCCGAACACCTTCCAGGTCGATCTCCGCGGTCTGGTCGACCTGCTCTCCCACCACCTCTACTCCAGCCCCCGCGTATACGTCCGCGAGCTCCTCCAGAACGCCGTCGACGCCGTCACCGCCCGCCATGCCCTGGACCCGGAAGCCGAGATCCGCATCCGCCTGTCGGCGACGGGCAACCGGGTGACCATCGAGGACAGCGGCATCGGCCTGACCGCCGACGAGGCCCACTCCCTCCTCGCCACCATCGGACGCAGCTCCAAGCGCGGCGGCCCGCACGGCCTGGAGACCACCCGGCAGGAGTTCCTCGGCCAGTTCGGCATCGGGCTGCTCGCCTGCTTCGTCGTCGCCCGCGAGATCCGCGTGGTCACCCGCTCCGCCCGTGATCCGCTGGCGGCGCCCGTCGAATGGCTGGCCACGGACGACGGCTCGTACACCGTCCGCGAACTGCCCGCCGATGCCCGCCTGGAGCCCGGAACCACCGTCGTCCTGGAGGCCCGGCCCGGCGCCGAGGAGTGGACCGTCCCCGCCAGGGTCGAGCAGCTGGCCCGCGACTACGGCTCCCTGCTGCCCTACGACATCACCTTCGACGACGGCTCCGCCGCCGGACCCCGCCCGGTCACCGACCGGCCCGCCGTCTGGGACCGGCCCTTCCCCACCCCCGCGGCCCGCCGCGTCGCGCTCGCCGGGCACTGCGCGCAGCTCTTCGGTTTCACCCCGCTCGACAGCATCGACCTGGACCTTCCCGTGGCCGGAGTGCGCGGGGTCGCGTACGTCCTGCCCGAGCCGACCAGTCCCGCCCACCGGTCCGGACACCGGGTCCACCTCAAGGGCATGCTGCTGACCGACAAGGCCGACAACCTGCTGCCCGACTGGGCCTTCTTCGTCCGCGCCGTCCTCGACACCGACACCCTGCGGCCCACCGCCTCCCGCGAGAACCTGTACGACGACGAAACCCTGGCCGCCGTGCGCGAGGCCCTCGGCGCCCGCGTCCGCGCCTGGCTCGCCGAGCTCGCCACCAGCGAACCCGAGCGGCTGGCCGCCTTCCTGGGCGTGCACCACCTCGGAGTGAAGTCGCTCGCCCGGCACGACGCCGAGCTGCTCGCGCTGATGCTGCCCTGGCTGCCGTTCGAGACCAGCGACGGTTCGATGAACCTGGAGGAGTTCGCCGCCGCGCACACCGAGATCCACTTCACCCGGACCGTGGAGGAGTTCCGCCAGATCGCCCCGATCGCGGCGGCCCACGGCCTCGGAGTCGTCAACGCCGGCTACACCTACGACGCCGACCTGCTGGCCCTGCTGCCGTCCGTACGGCCGGAACTCAAGGTCACCGAGCTCGACGCGGGAGCCGTCACCGAACGCCTCGATCCGGTACCGACCTCCGCCGAACTCGCGCTGGCCCCCTTCCTGGCCACCGCCCGCACCCGGCTGGAACCCCAGAGCTGCGACGTCGTCCTGCGCGCCTTCCAGCCCGCCGCCGTCCCCGCGCTCTACCTCGACGACCGCCAGGCCCGGCAGGAGCGCGACCGCACCGCCGCCCTCGAGACCGCCGACTCGCTGTGGAGCGGCATCCTCGGTTCGCTGCGCGGCTCCGCCCCGCGCGCCCGCCTCGTGCTCAACCACAACAACCCGCTCATCCGCCGGATCGCCGCCCTCCCCGACGAGGCCCTGACCGCCACGGCCGTCGAATCGCTGTACGGCCAGGCCCTGCTGAGGTCGCAGCGGCCCCTGCGGGCGGCCGACACCACCCTGCTCAACCGGGCCTTCCTAGGGCTCCTGGAATGGGCGACCCATCCCGTCGGCAGCACGGGCAGCACGGGCAGCACGGACGACAACGACGGCAACGACACCCAGGGGGAGCAGAAGTGAGCACGATGACGCGCGAGGAGATCGAGCGCGGACTGGCCGAGAACCGCCAGGCCCCGGGCGGGGCCGCGCGCAACGCGCACGCCGAGGCCCTGTCCGCCGCCGCCGAAGCGACCGGGGACCGCCCGCTGTTCCGTGCGGCACTGGACAATCTGATCAACGCCTACCTCTACAGCTCCGAGTCGCCGAAGATGCTCGTGCCCTTCGCGCGGCTGCTCCAGGAGTACGACAAGGACCCCGGCGCCTTCGACGAGTGGGACGCCCACTCGCTGTTCTGGCAGTTCAAGTGGATCGCGAGCGCCATCGGCCACTCGCCCGAGATCCCGCTGGAGTCGGCCGCCGGCTGGCTGGACGAGATGGAGCGCCGCTACCGGATCGCCGGCTACAGCGAGCGTCCCGTGCGCGAGGCCGAGCTGTGGCTCGCCGACGCGACCGGCGACGACGAGCGGGCCGGACGCGCGTACTCGCGCTGGCAGGCCGCCGACCGCGATGACATGAGCGATTGCCACGCCTGCGAACTCAACAGCCAGGGCCAGTACGCCATGCTGCGCGGTGACGACGCCGAGGCCCTGGAGGTCTGGCAGCCGGTGCTGTCCGGCGAGCAGACCTGCGCGGAGGAGCCCCACCGGATCCTGGCCACCTCGCTGTTGCCGCTGGTGCGGCTCGGCCGGTTCGACGAGGCCCGCTCGGCCCATCTGCGCGGCTACCGGCTGGCCCGGGACAAGGAGAGCCTGCTGCCCTCGGTGGGACGGCACATCGAGTTCTGCGCGCTCACCGGGAACGAGTCCCGGGGCCTGGAGATCCTGGCCGAGCACGCGGTGCACGTGGCCCCGCTCGCCAACCTCTCCGACCAGCTCGCCTTCCACGGCGGCATCCTCGTCCTGCTGCGCCGGCTGACGGAACTGGGCCACGGACAGAGCACCGCCGTCCCCTACGAGGGCAGCCCGCGCACCGTGTCCGAGCTGTACGAGGCCCTGCGCTCGGGCACGCTCGACATCACCCGGCGGTTCGACGCCCGCAACGGCTCCACCCGGTTCTCGGAGCGGTTCCTCGCGCGGATCGGTGCGGCCCCGCTGACCGCGGTCCTGCCGCTGGGCGTACGAAGCTCCGCGCTCGCGGCGCTCCCGCAGCCGGGCCCCGCGCCGCTGCCCAAGGCGGCGCCGGCGCCGGCCGGGGGCTTCGCGGAACTCGTGGAACTCGTGGAACGGGCCCGCGAGGCACGCGACCTCGGGCACCCCGGTTCGGACGCCCTCTGGGAGCAGGTGGCCCTGCACCCCGAAGCGGCGGCCGGATCCGATCCGCTGACCGCCGCCGATGTGGCGGACCACCGGGCCCTGACGGCCGCGCGGGCCGGCTCCGCGGACGCCGTGGACCGGCTGACCGGCGTACGCGAGCGCTACCGGGAGCTGGGGAACGCGGAGCGGGCCGCCCTGTCCGAGCTGCGGCTGGCGACCGTGGCCGCGCAGTCGGGCACCGAGCCGGGGGAGCTGCGCGCGCTGCTGGCCGTCGCCCTGCGCGCCGCCGAGGCGCTGGACGCGGACGAGCCGCTGCGCACCCGGCGGATCGCCCTCGCGGAACTGACCGGGATCCGGGTGGAGTCGTACCTGCGCTCGGTCGAGGCCACCGAGGACCCCGGACACGGGCACGGCGACGGGCACGACCACGGCGCCGGCCACGGGCATGACCACGGCCAGGAGCACGGGCAGGGGCACGGCGAGCTGGCCGCCGAACTCGCCGCCTTCGCCGATGCCTACGCCGCGGCCCTGCCCGACGTGGTGGCGGAGGCCGAGGAGATGCTGGGCCGGCTCGCCCTCTCGCAGGGCGACCCGGAACGTGCCGTGGCCCTGCTCGCCGACTCCGCCGAGCGTTCGGTGGCCGCCGGGCGGCCGTGGCTCGCCGTGGACCCGCTCGTGCTGCGGGCCGGAGTGCTCGTATCGCTGGACCGCACGGAGGAGGCGGAGGAGTCGGCCCGAGCCGGTCTGGCCCATGCCGCCGAGGTGACCGACACCGAGGCGCAGGGCGTCGTACGGCTCACCCTCGCCGACATCCTGCTGGGGCGCGGCGAGGCCGACGCGGAGGCCGCGCGGCTCGCCCTGGAGGCGGCGCACTGGTTCGACCAGGCGGGGCTCAGTGCCGACGGCGGGGCACAGGCACGGCTGCTGCTCGCCCGGTGCCACGCCCGCGAGGGCCACACCGCCGAGGCGGCCGAGGTGCTGCAGTCGACGCTGCCGGACCTGCTGGAGCACGGTGCGGGCCAGGCCGTGTCCGTACGGGAGTTCCTGGGCGACCTGCTGCGCGAACTGCACGACCCCCGGGGCGCGGCCGAGCAGTACCTGCTGGCGGCGGAGCTCGCCGAGGACTGGGAGGACCCGCGTCCGCAGGCCAACTTCGCCCAGGCCGCCGCCGATCAGCTCTCCGAGGCGCGGCTGGTGCCGGAGGCGGTCGCCGCGTACGAGCGGGCTCTCGAACTGCGCAGGCGGTCGAAGGACGCACCGGTCGCCGAGGTACGGATCCTGCGGTCGCTGGCCTGGCTGGGGCTGCGCGACGAGGTCACCGACGCGGCGGTGGCGCGGGCCCGGGCCCGGATGGACGAGGCGGCCGCAGTGCTGACCGCCGCGCTGGCGGACGCCCCCGATGACCGCGAAGCACGGGCCGAGCTGGCCGAGACCTGGAACCAGCTCGCCCAGGTCCTCGACCGCCGGGTCCGCGCCGACGAGGAGGCGCACGAGGAAGACGAGCAGGAAGAAGGGGGCCGGGGCTCGGGGGCCGCGGAACCGCTGGGCGCGGCGGAGCTGGAGGCGCTGCGGCTGGAGGAGATCCGGCTCTGGGAACGGGCCGCGGCCCTCCATGCGGAGCTCGGCCCGGACCATCTGCAGGCCCGGTTCCAGTGCGTGAACAACGCCGCCTGGACCGAGCACGAGCTGGGCCGCCCCGAAGCCGGCGCCGCCCGGGTCTCGGCACTGGCGGACGAGGTGCGCACGCTGCCCGAGGGCGTGGCCCCGGAGTGGCTCCTGGAAAGCGCCGAACGGACAACGGAGCACCTGCTGCGCACCTCGTCCTGAGGCGGCACGCTGCCGTCCCCCCGGAAGCCCGGGGAGACGGCAGCGGTCCAGCTCGGGTCCGCTCCGGTCCGGTCCGGTACGGTCCGCTCCGGTCCGCTCGGCTC
The DNA here is from genome assembly GCF_042722885.1 of Streptomyces sp. NPDC058401. Taxonomy (NCBI): domain Bacteria; kingdom Bacillati; phylum Actinomycetota; class Actinomycetes; order Kitasatosporales; family Streptomycetaceae; genus Streptomyces; species Streptomyces sp. NPDC058401. The sequence continues at coordinate 96,413 of NZ_JBHXKA010000006.1, read as the reverse complement.
AGCTCAGCTGGGCGAGCGCCTCGGTGGCGATCTGCTCGAAGACGCCCTGGTCGGCGGTGAAGTCGGAGTCGGGGATCGGCCAGTGGATCACGAGCTCGGTGAAGCCGAGCTCCTGGTGGCGGCCCGCGAAGTCGACGAAGGCCGCCACCGACTCCAGCGGTCGCCCCCGGTCCGGGGTGAAGCCCGTGAGCAGGATCTTGTCCAGCTCGGCCACGTCCCGGCCGCTCTCCGCACACGCCTTGCCGAGCTTCTCGACCTGGCCGCGCAGGGCCTGTACCGACTGCTCCGGGGTGCCCTCGTCGAAGATCTTCGGGTCACCGGTCGTGACCCATGCCTGCCCGTACCGCGCGGCGAGCTTCAGGCCGCGCGGGCCGGTCGCGGCGACGGCGAAGGGCAGCCGGGGCCGCTGGACGCACCCGGGAATGTTGAAGGCCTCCTCCGCCGAGTAGAACGTGCCCCGCTGCGAGACGGAGTCCTCGGTGAGCAGCCGGTCGAGCAGCGGCAGGAACTCCCCGAACCGGTCGGCGCGCTCCTTGGGGGTCCACGGCTGCCCCTGCCCGAGAACGGTGGCGTCGAACCCGTTGCCGCCGGCGCCGATGCCGAGCGTGATCCGCCCGCCCGAGATGTCGTCGAGGGAGATCAGTTCCTTGGCGAGCGTCACCGGGTGACGGAAGTTCGGCGAGGTGACGAGCGTCCCGAGGCGCAGCCGCTCGGTCGCCGTCGCGGCGGCCGTGAGCGTCGGCAGAGCGCCGAACCAGGGCCCGTTCCGGAAGGTCCGCCAGGACAGGTGGTCGTAGGTGTAGGCCGCGTGGAACCCCAGCTCCTCGGCCCGCTGCCAGCGTTCGCGGCCCCCTTCGTGCCACCGGTGGACAGGAAGGATCACGGTGCTCAGGCGAAGAGTCATGACCAGAGCCTACGACCGCCACCCCGGACGGCGTCATGTCCCGCGCTGGGCCTTGGCTCGCCACAGGGCGAGGAGGACGGCGGAGTAGGGGTGGGCCGGAGTCGTGGTGGGGGTGGTGTGGGCCAGGGCGTCGGCCGCGTCGGCCAGGACCTTGCCCACCAGGACGGGTTCGCGCTCCGGGTGGTGGGTGCTCGCCCGTTCGCACTCCGCGCACAGGACCCTCGCCAGGCTCACGACCCATCTGGCGCGCGGGCCACCACAGGCGTGGCAGCCGCCGCGGGTGTCGTCGTAGTGCGACGCGCGGGATGAAGGGATGAGCACGTCGCCCCCGTGTGATGTCGTCCGAACCGGCACCGGGCCGGCGGCGCGAACGGCAGCGCAACCGGCGAGGAGATCCTTCCACCACGCACTGACAACCATGTGGCGATGTTTCACGTGAAACATCGGCGGCCTCCGGCATGGGCGAAGATGGAGCCGTGACCTCGGCTCCCCAGCGCCCGGACGGGCCAACCCCCGCGACCCGGCTCATCGCCACCGACCTCGACGGCACCCTGCTGCGCGACGACAAATCCGTCTCGGAGCGCACCGTCGCCGCACTCGCCGCAGCCGAGGAGGCCGGCATCGCGGTGTTCTTCGTGACCGGGCGCCCGGCCCGCTGGATGGGGGTGGTCAGCGACCACGTCCAGGGCCACGGCCTGGCCATCTGCGCGAACGGCGCCGCCGTCGTCGATCTGCATGCCATCGACCGGCACGCCGACGAAGGGCACGCGACCGGCCTACAGCCCTCCGGCCGGGAGTTCGTGCAGGTCAGGCCGCTTCCCCGGATCACCGCGCTCAAGGTGGTGGAGGCCTTGCGGGCCGCCGCCCCCGGCACTTCCTTCGCCGTCGAGCTGACCACCGGCATCAACTACGAACCGCAGTACCCGCCGTTCTTCCAGGACCCGGGCGCCAATGTGGCCACCGCAGAGACCCTGCTGTACGAGGCCACGGACGACGATTCGGCGCCGGTGCTCAAGGTCCTCGCGCACCACTCCGAGCTGGCCCCGGACGAGTTCCTGGCCCTGGCCCGCTCCGCCGCCGGTGCGTACGCCTCGATCACCCGCTCCAGCCCGACGTCCCTGCTGGAGATCAGCGGTCCGGGGGTCTCCAAGGCGAGCACCCTGGCGCTGTGCTGCGAGGAGCGCGGCATCTCGCCGGCCGAGGTGGTCGCCTTCGGCGACATGCCGAACGACGTGGAGATGCTCGGCTGGGCCGGCACCTCGTACGCGATGGGCAATGCCCATCCGGATGTGATCGCGGCCGCCTCGGGCCGTACGGTCGCCAACAACGAGGACGGCGTCGCCCTGGTCATCGAGCGCATCCTGGCCGAACGGACCGCCCGCACCGAGGCGTAGCCACGCGGCACGCCTACGAAGCGCGGCTACGAGGCGCGGCTACGAGGCGCGGCTACGAGGCGTGGCTACGAGGCGTGGCTAGAGCGGGGCCTCCCACACCAGGGTGGTCCCGCCGCCGTCCTCACCGAGGCCGGGGCCGTACGAGCTGGAGCCGCCGAGCGATTCGGCCCGCCGGCGCAGGTTCCGCAGCCCGCTGCGCCGCCCGCCCTCCGGGATGCCCACCCCGTCGTCGGACACTTCCAGCCGGACCCCGGGCCGCCCGTCGGGCAGGCTGACCGTGGAATCCAGTACCACTTCGATCCGGGACGCCTCGGAGTGCCGGAACGCGTTCGACAGCGCCTCGCGCAGTGCCGCGATCAGGTTCTTGCCGACGAGCTCGCCCACGACCGCGTCGATCGGTCCGAGGAAGCGGTGCGCGGGCTTGAAGCCCAGCGGCACGGCAGCCATGTTGATCTCCCGCAGCACCCGCGTGCGCAGGCCCGAGGGGGCCTCCGCGGGTCCCTGCTGGAGCGCGAAGATCGCGGTGCGGATCTCCTGGATCGTCACGTCGAGCTCGTCCACGGCCTTGCCGACGCCCTCGCGGACCTCCGGGACGATGGAGCGGCGCTGGGCGCCCTCCAGCATCATCCCGGTGGCGAAGAGCCGCTGGATGACCAGGTCGTGCAGGTCGCGGGCGATCCGGTCGCGGTCTTCGAACACCGCGAGGCGCTCCCGGTCCCGCTGCGCCTCCGCCATCATCAGTGCCAGCGCCGCCTGCGAGGCGAACTGCGTGGCCAGGGTCCGCTCCGCCTCGGTGAACGGCCGCTTTCCGCGCGCCCGCGGTGTGACGAGGGCCCCCAGCACCCGGCCCCCACTCTGCAGCGGAAGCATCATGCAGGCCCCGTACTGGCTGGTCAGGCGGCTGATCATGCGCGGGTCGGAGGCGGCGTCGTCCACGAAGACCGGCTCGCCCTCCAGCAGCCTGGCCACCACCGGGCTCTCGGCGGGGATGACGATGCCGAGCGAGGTCGCCGGGTTCTCCGCGGAGACGGCGACGATCTCCATGCCGCCCTCCTCGGCCGGCAGCATCACGATCCCGGCGGCCGAATCGGCGAGCCTGCGGGCCTGTTCGGCGACGACGGCGAGCGCGTCGTCCGCGTCCCCGCCCGACAGCAGGGCCGTGGTGACGGCCACCGAGCCGTCGATCCAGCGCTCGCGCTGGGTGGCGGCCTCGTAGAGCCGGGCGTTGCCGATGGCGATGCCCGCCTCGGTGGCCAGCACCCGGACCATGTGGACGTCGTAGTCGTTGAAGGCGCCCCCGCCGTTCTTCTCCGCGAGGTAGAGGTTCCCGAAGATCTCTCCCTGGACCCGGATCGGAACCCCGAGGAAGGTCTTCATCGGCGGGTGATGGGCGGGGAAGCCCGCGGAGCGCGGGTCCTTGGTCAGGTCGGCGAGCTGCACCGTGTCGGGGTGCGAGATGAGCGCGCCGAGCAGGCCGCGCTTCCCGTCGGGGCGGTGCCCGATCTTCTTCGCCACCGCGTCGCTGATCCCGAAGGTCACGAAGTCCGAGAGCCCCCGGCCCTCGGTGTCGACCACGCCGATGGCGGCGTAGCGGGCGTCCGCGAGCTCGGCGGCCGTCTCGCAGATCCGGTCCAGCGTGGAGTGCAGTTCAAGGCCGGTGCCGACCGACCGCATGGCCTCCAGCAACTGCGGTACCCGGGCCGTGAGCTCGGTGGACAGCCCCTGCAGACTCCGGGTGGCGGCGGTCGCGGCCTCCAGCGGGTCGGGCGATTCCGGTGAGGACTCCGGCGGGTACTCGGGTGATTCCTGGGACTCCTGCGCTGACATACCCTTGAGACTAGTTAGTCCCGTTTGGTGAGGAAAGTCGAGCCTGTACGGTGACGCCCGTCCCGTCCGCTTCCCGCTCCCGCTCCACCAGCCCGCGCAGCGGACCGGGGACCGCCGCCAGCTCCGCGTACGCACCGCGCTGGACCACGGCGCCGCCGTCCAGGACGAGGACCTCGTCGACCTCTTCCAGACCGGCCAGCCGGTGCGTGATCAGCACGGTGGCACGGCCCTCGGTCGCGGCCAGCAGGTCCGCGGTCAGTGCGTCGGCGGTGGCCAGGTCCAGGTGCTCGGCCGGCTCGTCCAGGACGAGGACCGGGAAGTCCGCGAGCAGCGCCCGCGCCAGGGCGAGGCGCTGGCGCTGACCGCCGGAGATCCGCTCGCCGTGCTCGCCGACCAGCGTGTCCAGCCCGTCCGGGAGCCCCTCGGCCCACTCCAGCAGCCGGGCCGCGGCGAGGGCCTCGCGCAGCCGCTCCTCGCCGGCCCCCGGGGCGGCCAGGCGCAGGTTCTCCCGTACGGAGCTGTCGAAGATGTGCGCGTCCTGGGCGCACAGGCCCACGACGCGGCGCACGTCGTCCCCGTCGAGGGCGCGCACGTCGGTCCCGCCCAGGGTGTACGAGCCTTCGTGCTGGTCCAGGAAGCGCAGCAGGACCTGAGCCAGCGTGGTCTTGCCTGCTCCCGAGGGCCCGACGACCGCGATCCGGCGGCCCGCTTCCAGGGTCAGGTCGAGCCCGCTCAGCGCGTCCCTCTCCTGACCGGGGTGGCGGGCGGCGAGCCCGCTCAGCCGCAGCGGGAAGGGCGAGGCGGGCAGGGCTTCGGGCCGCTCCGGCTCGGCGACCGGGACGGGCGCGTCGATGACCTCGTAGACGCGCTCGGCGCTGCGCCGGACCCGCTGGCGGTACTGGACGGCCTGGGGAAGCCCGCTGACGGCCTCGAAGGCGGCCAGCGGGGTCAGCACGACCACGGCCATGGCCACCCCGGACAGCCGGCCCCCGGCGACGGCGTCCGCCCCGACTGCGGCCGCACACACGACGGTCAGCCCGCACACGAGGGCCGACAGCCCGCTGCCGAGCCCGGTGACGGCGGCCGCGCGGGCCGCGATCCCGGTCAGGGTGCGGTCGCTCTCCTTCGCGGCGGCCTTGCGCCCGCCGAGCGCTCCGGCGACGGTGAGCTCCGCGGTTCCGGTGAGCAGATCCGCCACACGGGTGGCGAGCTCCCCCCGGGCGGGCGCGAGCCGGCGCTCCGTCCGGCGGGCGCAGACCGCGCTGACGAGCGGTACGCCGACTCCGGCGGCCAGCAGCCCGACGGCGAGCACCACCCCGGCCCCGGGCAGCAGCCAGGCGGTGAACGCCACCGAGCCCGTGCCCACGAGCAGGGCGGTGCCGACGGGCAGCAGCCAGCGCAGCCAGTAGTCCTGCAGGGCGTCGGCGTCGGCCACCAGCCGGGTCAGCAGATCCCCGCGGCGCTGGGTGCGCAGCCCCGCGGGCGCGATGCGCTCCAGCCGCTGGAACACCGAAACGCGCAGGTCGGCGAGCATCCGCAGGACCGCGTCGTGGGACACGAGCCGCTCCGCGTAGCGGAAGACGGCCCGTCCCATGCCGAAGGCCCGCGTCGCGGTGACGGCCACCATCAGGTACAGCACGGGCGGCTGTTCGGAGGCGCGCGAGATCAGCCATCCGGAGGTGGCCATCAGCCCGACGCTGCACCCGACGGCCAGTGCCCCGAGGAACAGCCCGAGCCTGAACCGTCCCTGCCAGGCCTTGGCCACGCCCCGTACCCGGCGGAGCGGATCGCCCCCGCCGGCATCGCTGCCGCCCGTGCGGGCCGCCCGGTCCGGGGCGTCCCCGAGGATCCACTCGCCGGGATCGCGCGGCGCCCGTCCCGGCTCCGGCTGCCCCGCCCGCACGGCGGGAAGCAGTGCGGCGGTGGAGGGGCCGGCCGAGGAGGAGCCGGCGGGGCCCGTCCCCACCCGCACGACCCGGTCGGCCAGCGCCAGCAGCGCCGGCCGGTGCACCACCAGCAGGACGGTCCGGCCGACCGCGAGGCGGCGTACCGCTTCCACGACGGCCGCCTCGGTCTCGCCGTCCAGGGCCGCCGTCGGCTCGTCGAGCAGGAGCACCGGCCGGTCGGCCAGGAAGGCCCGGGCCAGCGCGAGGCGCTGGCGCTGGCCGGCGGACAGTCCGACCCCGCCCTCGCCGAGGAGGGTGTCCGCCCCCCGCGGCAGGGCCCGTACGAACTCCCACGCCCCGGCGTCCACCAGCGCGGCGGTCACCTCGGCATCGGCGGCACCGGGCCGCGCCAGCCGTACGTTCTCCGCGATCGTCCCCGCGAACAGGTGCGGACGCTGCGGAACCCACGCGATCCGCTCCCGCCACTGCTCGGGCGCCAGACCCGCCAGGTCCGTGCCCCCGACCAGGACCCGGCCCGCGGTCGGCGTCACGAAGCCCAGCAGCACCTGGAGCAGCGTGGACTTGCCCGCGCCGCTCGGCCCGGTGAGGGCCACGCATTCGCCCGGTTCCACTGTCAGCGAGACGGGTCCGGGGGAGTCCTCGCCCCGGCCCTCGTACCGGACGGCCACCCCGTCTAGCTCGATCCGCAGATCCGCGGCCGGAACGGAGGCCGTCCCCGGCGATGCGGGGACCGGGGTCTCCAGCACCTCGAAGATCTCTTCCGCGGCGGCCAGGCCTTCCGCCGCCGCGTGGTACTGCGCCCCGACCTGACGCAGGGGCAGGTACGCCTCGGGCGCCAGGACCAGGATGACCAGGCCGGTGTAGAGGTCCAGCTCCCCGTGGACGAGGCGCATGCCGATGGTCACGGCGACCAGAGCCACCGACAGGGTCGCCAGCAGTTCGAGGGCGAGCGAGGACAGGAACGCGATGCGCAGCGTGCGCATCGTCGCCTGCCGGTAGTCATCGGTGATCTTGCGGATGGACTCCGCCTGCGCCTTCGCGCGACCGAAGACCTTGAGGGTCGGCAGGCCGGCCACCACGTCAAGGAAGTGCCCCGAGAGCCGGGACAGCATCCGCCACTGGCGGTCCATCCGGGACTGGGTGGCCATGCCGATCAGGATCATGAACAGGGGGATCAGCGGGAGCGTGACCACGATGATCGCCGCCGACACCCAGTCCTCGGTGACGATCCGCGCGAGCACCGCCACGGGGACGACGATCGCGAGCCCCAGCTGGGGCAGGTACTTCGAGAAGTAGTCGTCGAGGGCGTCCACTCCCCGGGTGGCCAGGGCCACCAGGGAGCCCGTGCGCTGCCCGCTCAGCCAGCCGGGTCCGAGGTCCGCCGCGCGCTCCAGCAGCCTGCCGCGCAGTTCGGACTTGACCGCTGCGCTCGCCCGGTGTGCGGCCAGTTCGGTCAGCCAGGCGACCAGGCCCCGGCCGAGCGCCACCGCCGCGAGCAGCAGCAGCGGCGTCCGCAGGGCTGCGCCGTCCAGTCCGTCCTCGAAGGCGCCGACCACGATCTCGGCGATGAGCATCGCCTGGCCGACGACCAGCCCCGCCCCGGCGAGCCCGAGGGCCACCACCGCCCCCAGGAAGAGGCGGGTGGACCGGGCGTACCGGAGCAGGCGCGGGTCGATCGGTTTCACGTGAAACATCCCCCAGGCAGGAGCAGGCGGAGCGGAGCGGAGCGGACTCAGTGCACGGTTCAGTGCACGTCGACGATGTGCTGCGTGCCGATGCGCTTGCGGAACACCCAGTACGTCCACGCCTGGTAGAGCAGGACGACCGGGGTCGCCACGCCGGCGCACCAGGTCATGATCTTCAGGGTGTACGGGCTGGACGAGGCGTTGGTGACCGTGAGGCTCCAGGCGTCGTTCAGCGAGGACGGCATGACGTTCGGGAACAGCGTCAGGAAGAGCATCGCGACGGCCGCCGCGATGGTGACCCCCGACAGGCCGAACGACCAGCCCTCCCGGCCCGCGAGGTTGAAGCCGAGCGCCCCTACCAGGGCCACTACCGCCACGATCATGGCGATCAGGCTCCAGCCGTCACCGCGCGAGACCTGGGTCCAGATCAGGAAGGCGAGCGCCAGGACGGCGGTCACCGCCCCGAGCCGCGTGGCCAGCTTGCGCGAGCGGTCCCGGATGTCACCGACCGTCTTGAGCGAGGTGAACACCGCGCCGTGGAAGGTGAACAGGGTCAGGGTGACCAGGCCGCCGAGGATCGAGTAGACGTTGAGCAGGTCGAAGAAGTTGCCGACGTACTCCATGTCCTGGTCGATCTTCACGCCGCGCACGATGTTGGCGAAGGCCACGCCCCACAGGAACGCGGGGATCAGCGAGGTCCAGAAGATCGCGTGTTCCCAGTTGGTCTGCCACTTGTCCTCGGGCCGCTTGTGCCGGTACTCGAAGGCGACCCCGCGGATGATCAGGCAGATCAGGATGATCAGGAGCGGCAGGTAGAACCCGGAGAAGAGGGTGGCGTACCACTCGGGGAAGGCGGCGAAGGTCGCACCGCCGGCCGTGAGCAGCCAGACCTCGTTGCCGTCCCACACGGGCCCGATCGTGTTGATCAGGACCCGCTTCTCCGTGCGGTTGCGGGCCAGCAGCTTGGTGAGGACGCCGACCCCGAAGTCGAAGCCCTCCAGGAAGAAGTAGCCGATCCACAGAACGGCGATGAGCACGAACCAGACGTCGTGGAGTTGCATGGTGTGGTCTCCTCAGCCTCAGTACGAGAAGGCCATCGGCCGGTCGGGGTTCTTGTCGTCCCCGCCGATCTTGGTCGGCGGGTTGAGGTCGGCCTCGGTGAGCTCGGGCGGGCCGGCCTTGACGTACTTCACGAGGAGCTTGACCTCGATCACGGCGAGCACGGCGTAGAGGCTCGTGAAGCCGATCATCGAGGTGAGCACCTCACCCTGGGAGACGTGCGGCGAGACCGCGTCCCTGGTGCGCAGGACCCCGTAGACCACCCAGGGCTGACGGCCCATCTCGGTGAAGATCCAGCCCCAGGAGTTGGCGATCAGCGGGAAGCCCATGGTCCAGAGCGCGATGATCCAGTACCAGTTCGTGAACTTCGGGCTCAGTGCCTTCTTGAAGAGGACCAGGTGCGGCACCTCTTCCTCACCGGTGCGCAGCCCCGGCGGCAGCATGAACTTCTTGCGGGTCAGCCAGAGCCCCAGCATGCCGACGCCGAGCGAGGCCATGCCGAAGCCGATCATCCAGCGGAAGCCCCAGTAGGCGACGGGGATGTTGGGCCGGTAGTCGCCGGGCCCGTACTTCTCCTGCTCGGACTTGTTGACGTCGTTGATGCCCGGGACGAAGGAGGTGAAGTCGTCGTTGGCCAGGAAGGACAGCAGGCCCGGGATCTCTATGGCCACCGTGTTGTGGCCCTTTTCGACGTCGCCGTAGGCGAAGACGGAGAAGGGCGCCGGCGCCTCGCCGTCCCAGAGCGCCTCGGCGGCGGCCATCTTCATCGGCTGCTGCTTGAACATCACCTTGCCGAGGAGGTCTCCGCTGATGGCGGTCCCCAGACCGGCGATGATCATGACGACCAGGCCGAGCCGCAGCGAGGTCCGCATGACGGGGATGTGCCTCTTGCGGGCCAGGTGGAAGGCCGCGATGCCGACCATGAACGCGCCGCCGACCAGGAAGGCCGCCGTCATCGTGTGGAAGAACTGGGTCAGCGCGGTGTTCTGCGTGAGCACCAGCCAGAAGTCCGTGAGCTCGGCCCGGCCGCGCTCGGCGTTGATCCGGTAGCCGACCGGGTGCTGCATCCAGGAGTTGGCCGCGAGGATGAAGTACGCGGACAGGATGGTGCCGATCGAGACCATCCAGATGCAGGCCAGGTGGATCTTCTTCGGCAGCTTGTCCCAGCCGAAGATCCACAGGCCGATGAAGGTGGACTCGAAGAAGAAGGCGATGAGCGCCTCGAAGGCCAGCGGGGCTCCGAAGATGTCACCGACGAACCGCGAGTAGTCGGACCAGTTCATGCCGAACTGGAACTCCTGGACGATGCCGGTGACGACGCCCATCGCGATGTTGATCAGGAAGAGCTTGCCCCAGAACTTGGTGGCCTTGAGGTACTTCTCCTTTTCCGAACGCACCCAGGCGGTCTGCAAGATCGCGACGAGCGCGGCCAGGGAGATCGTCAAGGGAACGAAGAGGAAGTGATAGACGGTGGTAATACCGAACTGCCATCGCGCCAGGGTCTCTGGCGCCAAAGCTAGGTCCACGTCGTCGTCTCCTTCGTTTCGCCGTGGTCACAGCCGCAGTTTGCCTCGTGTATCCCACTCAATCCGGGAGGAAGCAGGACACGCTTGTGAACGCGTTCACATTCACAAGCATTATGTCGTACTGCTGTCGGCATCTTTGAGGGGGGTCCCCCCTAGCGAATAAATTCAACAGATTGTTGAATGCGAACCATGAAGATTCGATTCCTCTGGCCCGCCGGCCAGCTCACCGCAACGCTCGACGAGACCCCCACCGCCAAGGCGCTCGCCGACGCGCTCCCCATTTCCGCCTCCGCCAACACCTGGGGCGAGGAGGTCTACTTCGACACCGGCGTCTCCGTGGCGCTGGAGCACGACGCCCGGCAGGTCGTCGAGCCCGGCACGGTCGCGTTCTGGACCGAGGGCGACGCGCTCGCGCTGCCCTACGGCCCCACCCCGATCTCCCGCGGGGGCGAGAGCCGCCTGGCGAGCCCGTGCAACGTCCTCGGCTCGTTCGACGGCGACCCCCGCCTGCTGGCCACCGTCCGCGACGGCGACCCCATCCGCGTGGAACTGGCCTGACGCCAGTCCGGGAGCCCTACGGCTCCGGAAAGCCCTACGGCTCCTTGAAGCCTTACAGCTCCTTGAAGAACGCCTCCGCCGTGTGCAGGAAGAGATCGTTCGCCTCGGGCTCACCGATCGTGACCCGCAGGCCCTCGCCCGCGAAGGGCCGGACCACCACGCCGGCCTTCTCGCAGGCCGCCGCGAAGTCGGCCGTGCGCTCACCGAGCCGCATCCACACGAAGTTGGCCTGCGTCTCGGGCACCACGGTCCAGCCCTGGGCCAGCAGCGTCCCGTAGACCCGGGCGCGCTCGCTCACCAGCGACCCGACCCGGCCCATCAGCTCGTCCTCGGCGCGCAGCGAGGCGACCGCCGCGTCCTGGGCGAGCTGGCTGACACCGAAGGGCACCGCGGTCTTGCGCAGCGCCGCGGCCACCGGCTCGTGCGCGACCGCGAAGCCGACGCGCAGGCCGGCGAGGCCGTACGCCTTGGAGAACGTGCGCAGCACGGCCACGTTGGGGCGGCTGCGGTAGAGCTCGATGCCGTCCGGGACCTCGACGTCGCGGACGAACTCCTTGTACGCCTCGTCGAGGACGACGAGGACGTCGGAGGGCACCCGGTCCAGGAACCGCTCCAGCTCGGCACGGCGCACGGCGGTGCCGGTGGGGTTGTTGGGGTTGCAGACGAAGATCAGGCGGGTCCGTTCGGTGATCGCCTCGAACATCGCGTCCAGGTCGTGCACGTCCCCCTCGGCAAGCGGTACCTGGACCGAGGTCGCACCCGAGATCTGAACGATGATCGGATAAGCCTCGAAAGACCGCCAGGCGTAGATGACCTCGTCGCCCGGACCCGCCGTCGACTGGATCAGCGACTGGGCGACCCCGACCGAGCCGGTACCGGTGGCGATGTGCTCGACCGGAACCCCGAAGCGCTCGGCGAGCTCGTTCACCAGGCCCGTGCACGCCATGTCCGGGTACCGGTTGAAGTGGCCGGCCGCCGCGACCGCACTCTCCAGCACCCCAGGCAGGGGCGGGTACGGGTTCTCGTTCGAGGACAGCTTGAACGCGACCGGACCGCCCGCGGCCGCGGGCTTTCCGGGCTTGTAGGTGGGAATGCCGTCCAGCTCGGCGCGCAGCTTCGGGCTCTTCTCGCTCACCGCAGGTCCTCCTCGACCGTCCCGTACGACGTCGCCGTCGACTCAATACTCCTCACCTTATGAGGATTCCGTCCATCCGAGAACGGCAGGCGCCTGGAATGCGGGAGAGCGCACGCATATATGCGTGCGCCGGTGGCCTGCGCCGTGGCGCGCGTCCCTCGTACAGGTGAGTTGAGCAGAGCACGAGAGCGCTCCGTTTTGGCATGCACGGTCCCGTCGGCAAGGGCACCAGACACTCTTCGTGACCAAACGCCTTCATTTCCAAGGTCATTGGGGGTGGCGAACCATGCAGAATCGTGCCTGTCAACGCGTGCATATGCATCCGGACCGCCCTGCCCACCGAGCCCTACTATCGGCTCGCCATGACAGCAGCAGGGAAGCATCAGGTGAGCCGGACCGAGACCACCCGGCGGGCCGCCGGCCGACAAGGCCGGGCCGGCATCAGGGACGTGGCCGCCGCGGCGGGCGTCTCGATCACGACCGTCTCCGACGCCCTCAACGGGAAGGGACGGCTGCCGGACGCCACCCGCCGCCACGTTCGCGAGGTCGCAGACCGGCTGGGCTACCGCCCTTCCGCGGCGGCCCGCACCCTCCGTACCGGCAAGTCGGGCCTCATCGGCCTGACCGTGACGACGTACGGGGATGAACCTTTCACCTTCACCGAATTCGCGTACTTCGCCGAGATGGCCAGGGCCGCCACCTCCGCCGCGCTCGCTCGCGGCTACGCCCTCGTCATCCTCCCCGCCACCTCCCGACACGACGTCTGGTCCAACGTGGCCCTCGACGGCACCGTCGTCATCGATCCCTCCGACCACGATCCCGTCGTCACCGAACTGGTCCGCCAGGGTCTGCCCGTCGTCTCCGACGGACGCCCGGCCGGCTCACTCCCCGTCACCGCCTGGGTCGACAACGACCACGAGGCCGCCGTCCTGGGCCTCCTCGACCACCTCGCCGCCGCCGGAGCCCGTCGCATCGGACTCCTGACCGGCACCACCACCGACACCTACACCCGGCTCTCCACCACCGCCTACCTGCGCTGGTGCGAGCGCGTGGGCCAAGATCCCGTCTACGAGTCCTACCCCGCCCACGATCCGTGCGCCGGCGCCGTCGCCGCCGACCGGCTGCTCGCCCGGCCCGACCGGCCCGACGCCGTCTACGGTCTGTTCGACCCCAACGGCACCGACCTGCTCGCCGCCGCCCGGCGCTACGGCCTGCGCGTTCCCGAGGATCTGCTGCTCGTGTGCTGCAGCGAATCCACCGTGTACGCCAACACCGAACCGCCCATCACCACCCTGTCCCTCAAACCGCGCCGCATCGGCACCGCCGTCGTCCAGCTGCTCATCGACGCCATCGAGGGCGTCGACACGGGCGGACCCGTCGAACAGGTCATCCCGACCGAGCTGATCATCCGTACCTCGTCGCAGCGCAGGCAGCCCCGTACGACCGTCAGTCCGCCCCGATCCCCGGCACAGGACTGACCACCACTCCACCCAACGGCGGGGCCGCCGGCCCCGCCGAGGATTTCAGCAACACCCATATCGGGATAAACCGGTAGGAAGGTCCAGCTCCGACCAGGATTCACCACCCCTGGTGCGTCACAGAGCGCGAGCTGCATTCCTATGATGGGCGCACGACATCACGGACCCTCCGCCCCCGGGCGGGAGGTCCGCAGGTGTACGGCAGCGCGACGGTGGTGGAGGGGTCGATGACTCAGGGGGCCGGTCAGGGACCCGCGGTGCGGACGGACACCGAGCGGGAGTTCCGGTTGCCGGTCGCCGAACCCGCCTCGCATCCCGTTCACCCGGGGGCCGCAGCAGCCGGATCGGGCGGCTCCACGGGGTTCGGGGCGGACGCCCCGGTCTACGGCGAGTACCCCGCGTACTACGACGCGGGCCCGGCTCCCGTGCCCGCGCAGCACGGGTACGGCCACGAAGCCCCGTACGCCGCCACCCTCGATCTCGGGCTCGGGCTCGGCCTCGGCCCCGACGAGCCCGTCGGTGGGCCGATGGGCCACGCCGCCGAGGAGAGCGACCCCGACGGGTACACCCCGACGCAGCGCGACCTCCCCGTCATCGGGCGCGGCGCCCTCGGCGGCCCCGGCGACACCGTGCAGATCCAGTACGTCCCCCAGGAGACCCCGGGCGAGGGCCCCGGCCCTCTCTACGTAGTCGGCGACGTCCACGGGTACATCGACGAACTCGTCGCGGAACTGCAGTTCCAGGGACTCATCGACGCCGAACGCAACTGGTCCGCCGGCAACGCACGGCTCTGGTTCCTCGGCGACTTCACCGACCGCGGACCCGACGGCATCGGGGTCATCGACCTCGTCATGCGGCTCTCCGCCGAGGCCGCCGCCGCGGGCGGCTACTGCAAGGCCCTCATGGGCAACCACGAGCTGCTGCTCATCGGCGCCAAGCGGTTCGGGGACACCCCCGTCGTCTCCGGCGCCGGCACCGCCACCTTCCAGGCCGCCTGGCTCCTCAACGGCGGCCAGCGCACCGACATGGACCGCCTGCAGGACGTCCACATCCAGTGGATGTCCCGGCTGGACGCCGCGGTCCTGGTGGACGACCACCTGCTCCTCCACTCGGACACCACCGCCTACCTCGACTACGGCGACTCGGTCGAGGACGTCAACGACACCATCCACGAGCTGCTCAACCGCAACGACGCCGACATCACCTGGGACCTGTTCCGCAAGTTCACCAAGCGCTTCGCCTTCCGCGACGAGGAGACCGGCCCCCAGGCCGTGCGCGAGCTCATCGGCACCTACGGCGGCAGCCGCGTCGTGCACGGGCACAGCCCCATCCCCTACCTGCTGGGCGAGGTGGGCACCGAGGACGGTGACGGTGCCCACGGCCCCGAGGCCGTGGTCGGCCCGCACGTTTATGCGGAAGGCCTGGCCATCGCGATGGACGGTGGCGTGACGATGGCGGGCAAACTGCTCGTCGTGCAACTCCCGCTGAACGACTGAGGCTTCCCGGAGCTGGGTATTTCCGGAAAGCCCCTGTCGACGTACGGCGTGGGCGCTCTACCATCGCTCTATCCGTAGCAGGCTCTCCTCCGTTTGTGCCGGCGCCCCGTTCTACACGGACATACCGGTCCCCACGGAGCATCGGGGGATGCACATGACCAGCGCTCCGCACCTGCTCACCGAAGACCGACCGGAGTTCGATCGGCTCCTCGACGAGGTGTTGCGCACGGCGAACGCCAGGCCCGAGCTCGCCGCCCTGGGCGAACGGCTGAACGCCGAACAGCTGCGCACCATGGCCATGGGGGCCACCGGGCTGCTGACGGCCGCGGCCGCAGCCGAGTACGACCACTACGTGAAGGTCCGCAAAGAACGTCAGGACGAGATCCTGTCCACCCCCGGCACGACGGGGGAGGAGGGCGACGGGCAGGGCGGCGGCGCGGGCGTCAGCGCCGTGGTCGCGGTCCTCGCACCGGTCCTGGCCGGCACCGCCATGCTGATCTTCCTGCTGGTGGGCTACATCCTGAAGATGATCGAACCCGAACCGGCCTTCGCCGACACGATGCTGACGGCGGGTTGGCTCTTCGGCGGGCTCACCGCCGCCGCCCTGCTCTTCGCCGTGATCGGGCTGCTCGTGACGGCCGTCCGCAACAGTTCCACCGAGGTGGCGGAGGACGAGACCGAGGCCGTACCCGACGAGGTGGCGCGGGCGCGGGAGGCCTGGCGCAACGCCCTGCTGGAGCGGGGCATCGTGCCGTTCCTCCGGGACGCGCTGGCCGATCCCAGCGCGGGGGCCGGCTTCCCGGCACCCCGGAAACCGGGAACCGGGCGCATCCCCAACCTGGGATACACCCGGCCCGACTTCACCAGTCCGGGAGCCCCGGCTGAGGGGCCCCGTCCCGGATACTCGTCTCCGGACTTCACCAGTCCGGACTTCGGAGGCCCGGAGTCCGAGCCGCAGTGAGCGCTACTGGCCGTTCGGCGAGCCGGAGTGGGCCAGGTCACCCTTCCACTCGATGCCCTTGCCGCGGAGTCCGATCGCGGGGTTCGGAGCCGGCAGGAGCTGGGTCCAGGCCTCGTCCCAGATGAAGTTCATGCCGTTCACGTCGCCGTGGGTCTGGAACACCTGGCCGGTCGTGGTCAGCACCTTGATGAACGCGTCATTGCCCCGGGACGCGATGGAGATGCCGCAGGCGATACCCACGGGGAAGCCCGGGTTGTCGTCGGCGTCGCTGATGTTCTGCCAGACCGGCACGCCGCCCGGCGTGGACGCCCGTCCCGCGTAGGCGATCCCGCCCGAGAGGGCGGCGTGGAAGTCCTCGGTGTTCGAGGGCGAGTAACTGTCGATGTCGTTGCAGGGGCCGGTGGCGCCCGTGGCACCGGTGGAGCCCGTGGCACCGGTGGGGCCGGTAGGACCGGTCGCACCCGTCGCACCGTTGGTACCCGAGGCGCCGGTCGCACCCGTCGGACCGGTGGCGCCCGTCGCCCCGGTGGCGCCCGTCGCCCCGGGGTAGCCGCGCGGCCCGGTCGGGCCCGTCGCGCCAGTGACGCCCCTGGGCCCGGTGGGACCCGTCGCGCCCTTCTGCCCCTTCGGTCCGCGCGGGCCCCGCGGGCCCACCTTGCAGTCGTCACCGTGAGCCGCCGCCGGCGCACCCGCTCTGTGTTGCTGCGCCTTGCAGTGGTCCGGACCGCCCGACGCCTCCGCCAGCGCGACCGCCGGAGTCGCCAGGCCCGCCAGCACCAGCGCCACCGAGGCGAGCGTGCTGCCCGTCAGCCAGCCGGCCCGTCGGGGCAACGGCCCCAAGTAGGTACGGGTCTTGTTCTCAGAACTCATGTACCGCTCCTCGCACACACCGGATCGAATCGACCTGCGAAGTCCGGACGTACGACCGGTCTCCGCGGGCCATCCTGGGGACCCAGCCCCTTCCCGTCCGATCGGCACGCCCATCCGTCAGCGGAACGGTGCAGTGCGCACGGCCACTTGGCGGCCTGGAGCACGGCCACACGGGTCTGCGCATGCGCCATGTTTCACGTGAAACAGCCGGCTCTGTTTCACGTGAAACATCGGAGCACTCGCCCCCTAGTCGGCGGACCGGTCTCCCAGCACCCGTCGCCGTTGCCCGACATCCGTCAGGGCCGGGGAGCGCCAGGCACCGTCCGGGTGGTACAGGTTCCGGCCCGGCTCCACGATCTCGTCGATCCGGTCGAGGGTCGCGTCGTCGAGGACCAGGCCGGCGCCCTTCAGCAGCGCTTCCAGCTGCTCCATGGTCCGCGGCCCGGTGATCACCGAGGTGACGGCGGGATGGGCCAGCGGGAAGGCCACTGCCAGCTCGGGCAGCGTGCAGCCGATGGAGTCGGCGAGCTCCACCAGCTGCTCCACGGCCTCCAGCTTCGCGATATTTCCCGGAACCGCGGGGTCGAAGCGGGCCGGGGTCAGCGCGGCGCGCCCCGAGGTCATGTCGATGGTCCTGCCGAGCCGGTACTTCCCGCTCAGGAAACCGGACGCGAGCGGGCTCCAGGTCAGGACGCCCATCCCGTACCTCCGGGCCACCGGCAGCACGCTGCTCTCGATGCCGCGCGCGAGGATCGAGTACGGCGGCTGCTCGGTCCGGAACCTCGGCAGGGCCCACCGTTCGGCGACGTGGTGCGCCTCGACGATCTCCTCGGCCGGGAAGGTGGAGCAGCCGAAGGCTCGTATCTTGCCGGCCCGGACCAGGTCGCCGAGGACGGAGAGGGTCTCCTCGACGTCCGTACCGTGGTCGGGACGGTGCACCTGGTAGAGGTCGATCCAGTCCGTGTCCAGCCGGCGCAGGCTGTCCTCGACGGCACGCACGATCCAGCGGCGGGAGTTCCCGCTGCGGTTGCGGCCCTCGCCCATCTGGAAGTGCACCTTGGTCGCGAGCACGACCTCGTCCCGCCGGCCCTTGAGGGCCTTGCCCACGATCGTCTCGGACTCCCCGGCGGAGTACATGTCCGCGGTGTCCACGAAGTTGATCCCGTGGTCGAGCGCGGCGTGGATGATCCGCACGCACTCCTCGTGATCCGGATTTCCCACCGCGCCGAACATCATCGTGCCGAGGCAGTGCGTGCTGACCTCGATGCCGGTCCCACCCAGAATTCGGTATCGCATGCTCATGGGCCGCACTGTAAAAGTTGGAGCGCGCTCCAGCGCAAGCCCCCGCGACCGCACGGGACCACGACGGCCCGGACCGCCTCCGGAAGATGTCCGGGGCGGCCCGGGCCGCGTCGGTGCTGTCTGTACTACGTCAGGTCAGGCATGCCGGATCACTTGCGCGGCTTGGCCGGGCGGGCGGGACCGGCCTTGAACTCGCCCTTGAACGCGCCTCTGACGAGCACGGCCGGTGTGGGCGTCGTCTGCTGGAGCCACGGCTCGTTCCAGACGAAGGTGTTGCCATTGATGTCGCCATGCGTCTGCCACACGGTCCCGGTCGCCGTCACCACCTTGACGAACGCGTTGTTGCCCCGGGACTCGATCGCGACGCCGCAGACGTTGGCCGGGTAGCCGGGGTTCGCGGGATCGGTCATCGTCGCGGTCGAGTTGGTGAGGTCCTGCCAGGCGATCGCCCCGCCCACGGTGGAGGCCTTCCCCACGTACGTCCTGCCGCCGGTGAGTACGGCCTGGAAGTCCTCGGTGTTCGAGGGCGTGTAGGCGTCGATGTCGGAACAAGCGCCGGTAGCACCGGTCGCACCCGTGGCACCGGTCGCACCCGTGGCACCGGTCGCACCTGTGGCGCCCAGAGCACCGGTCGGACCCGTCGGGCCCGTCGGACCCGTCGGGCCCGTCGCGCCATCGGGACCGGTCGCCCCCGTGGCACCGGTCGCACCGTCAGCACCCGTGGGACCCGTCGGGCCCGTCGCACCGTCGGGACCAGTCGCACCCGTGGCACCGGTCGCACCGTCAGCACCCGTCGGGCCCGTCGGTCCCGTCGCGCCGTCGGGACCAGTCGCACCCGTCGCACCCGTCGCACCCGTCGCACCCGTCGCGCCGGTGGGACCCGTAGCCCCGATCGGCCCCGTCTGGCCGGTCGCGCCCGTGGCACCGCCGGCACCGGTCGCACCGGTCGCGCCCGTCGCACCCGTCGCACCCGTCGCGCCGCTAGGACCCGTAGGCCCCGTAGGCCCCGTAGGCCCGGTCGGACCCGTAGGGCCTACAGGGGGGCATCCGTGGTCGTGTCCGTCGTGGTGCTCGCGTCCCTCGTCGTCGCCCCAGTTGCCGTGACCGTCGTCGTCCCCGCCGCCGCCCCGGTACCTGTCCTGCGGCGGTCCGCCGTGCGGCTCGCAGTCCTCGCCTCCGCCGCCGGCCGACGGGGCGGTGGCTCTCACCGCGGTGACCGCCGGTCTGGCCACCGCGACGACGGGGGTGGCCATGCCCACGAGTACGAGGGAAAGGGAGGCCAGGGCACCTCCCGCGATCCAGGCACGGTTGCGGGGGACGGGACCAAGGCGAAGCTTGGTCTGGTGCTCACGACTCATCTGCGGCGCTCCTTCGGAACGGAATGCGAGCCGGAACGGGTGGCGCCCCGGCTGCGGGTTCGAACGTCCCTGGGACTTACGGACCGCGCCGCCCGGATCTTGAGCCGGCGGGGCGTTTATCAGCAGAACGGCTTATCGGCCGCCCCCGAACGGATGCGTCGACGCCCACCGGGTGGTAGCGCCACCGCGCCACCGGCGTGCCGCCGACCCATCGGCGGCCCCACTCCCTAACGTCGCCCGC
The DNA here is from genome assembly GCF_042722885.1 of Streptomyces sp. NPDC058401. NCBI lineage: Bacteria > Bacillati > Actinomycetota > Actinomycetes > Kitasatosporales > Streptomycetaceae > Streptomyces > Streptomyces sp. NPDC058401. The sequence continues at coordinate 76,712 of NZ_JBHXKA010000006.1, read as the reverse complement.
GATCCGTCCGACGAGAGGGTGCTGCGGTGAGGCCGACCATCTGTCTGAACATGATCGTCAAGAACGAGGCGCCGACGATCCGGAAGTGCCTGGAGTCGGTGCGCCCCCTGATCGACACCTGGGTGATCGTGGACACGGGCTCCACCGACGGCACCCAGGACGTCATCCGGGACTGCTTCGCCGACCTGCCCGGCGCGCTCCACGAGCGGCCGTGGAAGGGCTTCGACGGCAGCCGCACCGAGGCGATCGAGCTCGCGCGCTCCAGCGCCGACTACCTGCTCTTCATCGACGGCGACGACGAGATGCAGATCCAGTCCGGATTCCGCATGCCGGAGCTGACCCTCGACGCGTACCAGGTGGCGCTGCACGACGGCCCGATCGTCCACTGGCGGCCGGCGCTGGTCTCCACCCGGCTGCCCTGGAGGTACGTCGGCGTGCTCCACGAGTACATCGACTGCGGCGCCGAGTACGGCCGCGACGTGATCGAGGGCTTCAACATCCTCTCCGTCGGCGGCGGGGCCCGCTTCCGCGAAGAAGGGCAGCGGGCGAAGTACCTGCGCGATGCGGAGGTACTCACCGAAGGCCTCGCGAAGGAGCCCGACAACTCCCGGTACGCCTTCTACCTGGCCCAGAGCTGGCGCGACGCCGGAGAGCCCGAGAAGGCGCTCGCCGCCTACGACCACCGGGTGGCCATGGGCGGCTGGGCCGAGGAGACCTACTGCGCGCAGCTCTACGCCGCACGGCTCGCGGTCACCCTCGAGAGGCCGCCGGCCGAGGTGACGGACCGCTACCTGCGGGCGCACGAGAGCCGCCCCTCGCGCGCCGAGGCCCTCGGCGACCTCGCCCGGCTCTGCCGCCTCGAAAGCCGCTGGCCCCTCGCCTACCTGTTCGCCCGGCAGGCGGTTCGGGTGCCCCACCCGGAGGACATCCTCTTCGTCGAGTTCGCCTGGCACGACTGGCGCGCACTCGACGAACTCGCGGTGGCCGCCTACTGGACCGGGGAGTACGAGGAGTCGTTGGACTGCTGCCAACTCCTGCTCCAGGGCGGCAAACTGCCCGCCGACCAGCAGGACCGGGTCCTCGCCAACCTCGAGTTCGCGCGGCGCAAGCTGGGCGTGGGCTCCCCGGCCTTCGCCTGACGTACGCAACGGCGGCCCGCGACTCCCCCCTCGGTGTCGCGGGCCGTCCGTATGTGCCTCAGCGGGAGGTCAGTCCGCCAGCGGCAGGTACACGCGGTTGCCCGCGGCCGCGAACTCGGCGGACTTCTCCGCCATGCCCGCCTCGATCTCCTCGGCGCCCAGGTCGCCGCCGTGCTGGCGGCGGATGTCCTGGGAGATCTTCATCGAGCAGAACTTCGGACCGCACATGGAGCAGAAGTGCGCGGTCTTGGCCGGCTCGGCCGGGAGGGTCTCGTCGTGGAACTCACGGGCCGTGACCGGGTCGAGGGCCAGGTTGAACTGGTCCTCCCAGCGGAACTCGAACCGCGCGTCCGACAGGGCGTCGTCCCACTCCTGGGCGCCCGGGTGGCCCTTGGCCAGGTCCGCCGCGTGGGCCGCGATCTTGTACGTGATGACACCGGTCTTCACGTCATCGCGGTTCGGCAGGCCCAGGTGCTCCTTGGGCGTGACGTAGCAGAGCATCGCGGTGCCCCACCAGGCGATCATCGCGGCGCCGATGCCCGAGGTGATGTGGTCGTACGCGGGCGCGACGTCGGTGGTCAGCGGGCCGAGCGTGTAGAACGGCGCCTCTTCGCAGATCTCCTGCTGAAGGTCGATGTTCTCCTTGATCTTGTGCATCGGGACGTGCCCGGGGCCCTCGATCATCGTCTGCACGTTGTGGCGCTTGGCGATGGTGTTGAGCTCGCCCAGCGTCTTCAGCTCCGCGAACTGCGCCGCGTCGTTGGCGTCCGCGATGGAACCGGGGCGCAGGCCGTCACCCAGGGAGTACGTGACGTCGTACGCCGCGAGGATCTCGCAGAGCTCCTCGAAGTTCGTGTAGAGGAAGTTCTCCTTGTGGTGCGCCAGGCACCAGGCGGCCATGATCGAGCCGCCGCGCGAGACGATGCCGGTCTTGCGGCGCGCGGTGAGCGGCACGTACGACAGCAGCACGCCGGCGTGGACCGTCATGTAGTCGACGCCCTGCTCGGCCTGCTCGATGACCGTGTCCTTGTAGATCTCCCAGGTCAGGTCCTCGGCGCGGCCGTCGACCTTCTCCAGCGCCTGGTACAGCGGCACGGTGCCGATCGGCACGGGAGAATTGCGCAGCACCCACTCGCGGGTGGTGTGGATGTTGCGGCCGGTGGAGAGGTCCATGACCGTGTCGGCGCCCCACTTGGTCGCCCAGGTCATCTTGTCCACCTCCTCCTCGATCGAGGAGGTGACCGCGGAGTTGCCGATGTTGGCGTTGACCTTCACCAGGAACCGCTTGCCGATGATCATCGGCTCGATCTCGGGGTGGTTCACGTTGACCGGCATGACCGCGCGGCCTGCGGCGATCTCCTCGCGGACGACCTCGGGGGAGACGTTCTCGCGGATCGCGACGTACTCCATCTCCGGGGTGATCTCGCCCCGGCGGGCGTACGCGAGCTGCGTGACCGCGGCGCCGCCACGGCCCCGGCGGGGCTGGCGCGGACGGCCCGGGAAGACCGCGTCGAGGTTCTTGAGGCCACCGCGCGGCGAGGTGTGCTTGATGCCGTCGTCCTCGGGGCGCACGGGGCGGCCCGAGTACTCCTCGGTGTCGCCGCGGCTGATGATCCAGTTCTCGCGCAGCGGCGGCAGGCCCCGGCGCACGTCCGTCTCGATCTGCGGGTCGGTGTACGGCCCGGACGTGTCGTAGAGCGTCACGTCCTTGCCGTTGGTGAGGTGGACCTGACGAACCGGCACCCGGATGTCGGGGCGGGAGCCCGCCACGTACCCCTTGTGCCAGCCGGGCTGGCGCTCGGTCTGGCCGTCGGCGTCCTGGCTGACGGCAGGCGTGCGTGCGTCCTGAATGGTCATGAGACCTAATCTCCCTACGCCGGCATTACCCGGTAACAGGTTCGGCGGTCGACGCAGCCTCTTCCCGTACGCATATTCGAATGCGAACGGTGATCAGCGCCCTCTCAGCCCGGTGCTCCGAGCTCCCGCGTTGTGCAAAGTAGCCCCCACGCTAGCGTCATGTGTGGCGTGCTGAACAGTGGGCCCCCTCATCTGTTGCGATGATCAGCCAGTGACGTCCTCGCCGCAGCCCCCCACCGAACCCACGGATCCCGCTGGTCACGCAGGTCACTCCAGCCACGCTGACCACGCGCACGCGGACCCCGGTCACTCGCCCGCCGCCCCTTCCGGCCACTCCCACGGCCATGCGCACAGCCACGGCCCGGCGGCCCCCGTCTCGAAGCACCTGCGCAAGGTGATCGCGGCCGTGCTGATCCCCTTCGCCACGGCCGTCGTGATCGGCATGGTGGTGCTCTGGCCCGGTGGTGCGCCGGGTCACGAGCGCACCGGCGTCGGCTTCGACCGGCAGACCCAGCAGGGCACGGTCGTCGCGCTCCAGCACGTCGACTGCAAATCCGTGAACGCCGCACAGGTACCGCCGACCGGCGACGCCTCCACTCCCGAGGGGCGCGAGGCCATCGCCGCGCAGAACGGCGAGTGCAAGAAGGCCACGGTCAAGGTCGGCAGCGGCCCCGACAAGGGCCGCGAGTTCATCGAGATCATCCAGCCGGGCGCACCACGGCAGTTGACGGACGGCCAGGACGTGGTGGTCGCCTACGCGCCGGACGCGCCCCGGGACCTCCAGTACTCCGTGATCGACGTGAACCGCAAGCTGCCGATGGCCCTGCTCGCCGGCATCTTCGCCCTCTCGGTCGTCATCGTCGGGCGGATGCGCGGACTGTTCGCGCTCATCGCCCTCGTCGTCAGCTTCGCGGTGCTGACCCTCTTCATCCTCCCGGCGATCCTGCAGGGGTCGAATCCGCTGGTCGTGGCCGTGGTCGGAGCCAGCGCGATCATGCTGATCGCGCTCTACATGTGCCACGGACTGACGGCCCGGACCTCGGTGGCGGTCCTCGGCACCATCATCTCGCTGCTGCTGATCGGCCTGCTGGGCTCGCTGTTCATCGACTGGGCGTTCCTCAGCGGCAACACGGACGACAACACCGGGCTGATCCACGGGCTCTACCCGAACATCGACATGAGCGGTTTGCTGCTTGCTGGTGTCATCATCGGATCGCTCGGCGTGCTCGACGACGTGACCGTCACCCAGACCTCCGCGGTCTGGGAACTCCACCAGGCCGACCCGTCGATGGGCCCGCGCGGGCTCTACCGGGCGGGCATCCGGATCGGGCGCGACCACATCGCCTCGGTGGTGAACACCCTGGTACTGGCGTACGCGGGCGCGGCGTTGCCGCTGCTCCTGCTGTTCTCCATCGCGAACAGCAGCATGGGGTCGGTGGCCAACAGCGAGCTGGTCGCGGAGGAGATCGTACGGACCCTCGTGGGCTCGATCGGACTGGTCGCCTCGGTCCCCGTGACGACGGCCCTGGCCGCACTGGTGGTGTCCGCGGACCGCGCGGAATCCCCGGCGGCCACAGCGGCCTCGGGGCCGCTCCGCGGCGGCCGGGGTCGGCGGCGCAAGCGCTGAAATATGCGGACCGGCGGGCGTGACGGGTCAGTTCGCGCACACGGCCGGTCGTGAGGAAGGGCAAGGTGGAGCGCTCAGCGCGTCGGCACGCTGAGCCGTGGTGCGTAGCTTCGGTGGTGCGGGTGGTGCCGTCATGCAGGTGGTGCCGTCATGCCAGTCATGCAGGTCGTGCCGTCATACAGGTCGTGCCGTCATACAGGTTGATCCGTCATGCAGGTTGATCCGGATGGTGCGTTGGCGTTCGCCGGCTCACCCTGGTCAGCGGGCGTCCGGCCGGGCCGGCGTCAGCCCGCGTTCTGCTCGTTCTGCTGCGACTCCGCGAGGATCTTGTCGAGCGCCTCGTCGAGGTTCTCCTCGAAGTCCCCGAGGTTGCGCTCCTGGCCGAGCGGAACGATCCGGTCGGTGCGGTCGAGGAATGCCACGAGTGGCGCCGCGCTCGCGCGGAAGAGAGCCCGGTCTGCACCCACTTGCAGCCGGATGTGGACATCGGACAGTTCCTCCGGATCGGTCGGGGCGATGTGGACATCGCCGTCACCGCACGGCTTGTTGATGCCGTCCAGAAGGAGCTCCCGGCCGAACGCCCAGGTCACGGGCGCATCTCCGGGAAGGTGGAAGGTCAGGCGGACTGCGTAGGGGTCACGAGCGTCGTACCGGAGTTCCACCGGAATCCGGAACGAGAGCTCCTCGGAAACGAGGAAACTCATCATGACCTCTGCCTGTACCGACTCGCGCATTGCCTACCCCGCTGTAGTGGAAGTGGCCAGGAATGATCCCCCAAGGCCCTCTTGACAAGAGTGGTGGAAGCGCTAGCAGATCACAAGGAGTGAGTTTTCAGATACTGATAGAGAACGAGAGGGTGCTCAACAGCGCGCCTACTTCACTCCGTAGCCGATCGACCGCATACAGCAATCGACTTTCCTGGTGCAGAGGGAGAGAAATCGCCATCGTCGCGGCGGTGTCGCCGGCCGTGATGGGGATGGCCGCGCACACCGTGCCGAGGGCGTATTCCTGCCGCTCCGTCACCGGCTGCATCCGCTCCATGGAGCCGATCCGCTGCTCCAGAGTCCGTAGATCCCGCACGGTGTGGGCGGTGATGGCCTCGACCGGGTGACGGTCGTAGTAGTCCTTGCGCGTCTTCTCGTCGAGCTGGCCGAGCAGGCACTGCCCGATGGCGTGCGCGTGGCCGGTCTCGCGGAAATCGGCCCACTCCTCGCAGGCCGGGCTGGCCGGGGTGTCCGAGACACCCACGACCTCGATTTCACCCTCGCGGTAGACGGCGAAGTAGACGGGGGCCCCGACGGCATCGCGGAAGTGCGCGAGGGAGTCGAGGATCATGCTGCGACGTTTCTGCTGAAGCCCGCCACCGGCCAGTCGGCCCGCGGCGTCCCCCAGGACGAAGACCCCGCTCTCCCGGCGCAGATAGCCCTCGTGCGTCAGGGTGCGCAGCAGGTGGTACGCGGTGGGAAGCGGGAGCCCGGCCTCGCGCGCCAGTTGTTTCGCCGGGGCTCCCTCACTATGGGAACCCACCGCTTCGAGCAGCCTCAGCGCCCGCTGCACCGAACCGATCAGAGTCGGCACACCGGCGTTGTGAACCGAAGACAAAGCTCACCCCCAGGCGTGGCGGCGGGCCTTGGGGGGGCCCGCCCTGCGGGGGCCGCCCCCGCGTGTGCCGTGACTCCTGGGGGTCGTGCTCGGTGTCTGTATCAGAGAACCGCAGGTCAGAGCGGTGGTACCGGCGTTCGGTGCCCAGGAAACGGCACAGATTGCCACTCTATCCGCCGATTCCCGGGCTGTGAGCGGTTTAGCGCTTCACGTTCCCTCAGCTGGGTTAATCCCGGTGTGCCCAGGTTGCGCCAGTTCTACCACTCTCCGGCGGAGGACTTCGACGCGGTGCCCCTGAACTTCCTGACGACGAAGATCAGGCCGCCGACGAGGGCCGCGAGGAGCAGCGCCTTGAAGAGGAAGCCGATCAGCGCACCGATGACGCTGGTGATCGCACCACCGAAGACGAACAGCACCAGCAGCGGGACCGCGACCCACTTGACCCACCAGGGCATGCCCTCGAATATCCCTCGGATGCCTTCCATGTCCTCGACCTCTTCTTCCTCGTCCGTCTGTCCGTGACTTCCTGCTCTCGATGCTAGGAGGCCGCGGCTCCCGGCGGGGGCCCGCGAGCCCCCGTAGTCCCCTGATCCGACCCCTAGGGGGACGGGGCTCCGGACCCTCAGAACCGGGGTCCGTTCACCCTTCCGGCGGAGAGAAGACGACCATGACCTTCAGGTTCTCGGTGATGTGGTGGAACTTGTGCGGCACCCCTGCCGGCACGTAGACCACGCTCCCGTTGGCCACCGTCGAGGTCTCCTCCCCGACGGTGATCGAGGCCCGGCCGCTCACCACGAAGTACACCTCGTCCTGGCCGTGCGGCTGTTGGGGATCGGTCTGCCCGGCGTCCAGCGCGTACAGCCCCACCGACATGTTCCGCTCGCGCAGGAACTGCAGGTAGGCGCCCTGGTTCGCGGCCCGCTCGGCCTCGAGCTCGTCCAGCCGGAAGGCCTTCATCGTCTTTGTACCCCTTGTGCTCTTGCGTCCGGCGAGCATCCGCAGATCAGCTGATGTTCCACCGCGACCATCTCTGCAACGATCAGACACATGACGAATTTCGTAGTCAAGACCCTCGCCAACGCGGCAGCCCTGGGCGTCGCCATCTGGCTCGTCGCGGGCATCACGCTGAACGACGGCAGCAGCATGGGCCACCGCGTGCTCTCCCTGATCCTGGTCGCGCTGATCTTCGGCCTGGTCAACCTCATCGTCAAGCCCGTGGTGAAGCTGCTCTCGCTGCCGCTGTTCGTCCTCACCCTCGGTCTCTTCACCATCGTGGTGAACGCGGCGATGCTGCTGCTGACCTCGTGGCTGGCGAAGCAGTTCGACCTCAGCTTCCACGTCGACGACTTCTTCTGGTCGGCGATCGTCGGGGCCCTGATCATCTCCATCGTCTCCTGGGCCCTGAACATGGTCCTGCCCGACAAGAACTGAAGCCGGGCGCCCATGTACCGCGTGTGCTTCGTCTGCACCGGCAACATCTGCCGCTCGCCCATGGCCGAGTCGGTCTTCCGTTCCCACGTGGCCGACGCCGGGCTCTCGGGCCTGGTCGAGGTCGACAGCGCCGGCACCGGCGGCTGGCACGAGGGGGACGGGGCCGACCCGCGCACCATGGCGGTCCTGGAGGCCGCCGGGTACGAGCCCGGCCACCGGGCCCGCCGGTTCCGGGCCTCCTGGTTCGCCGGACTCGACCTCGTCATCGCCCTCGACTCCGGTCACCTGCGGGACCTGAGGGCGCTCGCCCCCACCCCCGAGGACGCGGCCAAGGTGCGGCTGCTGCGGTCCTACGACCCGGCAGCCTCCGCCGATCGGACCGACGTACCGGATCCCTACTACGGCCCCCTCGACGGATTCGAGGAGTGCCTGCAGCTGGTCGAGGCGGCGAGCCCCGGCCTGCTGGCCGCCGTCAGCGAAGCCGTGAAGGAGCACACCCCATGAGCGCCCCCGAACCCGTGCCGCCGAAGGCGCAGCGGCTCGGCGACGGCACCGTCGCCGTCCGTGCCGGTCTGCCGGAGCCCGTCAAGAACGAGCCCCCGCTGCCCGGTCCCGTCTTCGCCGCCCACTTCCACCTTCCCGGCGACGTCGAGGGCCCGTACACCTACGGCCGGGACACCAACCCCACCTGGACCCTGCTGGAGCGGGCCATCGGTGAGCTGGAGGCCCCCGGCCTGGACGGGGCCGACACGGTCGTCTTCGCCTCCGGCATGGCCGCGGTCTCCGCCGTCCTGCTCTCCCAGGCACGCGCCGGCGAGACCGTCGTCCTGCCCGACGACGGCTACCAGGTCCTGCCCCTCGTGCGGGAACAGCTGGAGGCGTACGGAGTCCACGTACGCACCGCGCCCACCGGCGAAGACGCCCAGCTCACGATGCTCGACGGGGCCCGCCTGCTGTGGCTGGAAACCCCGTCCAACCCGGGGCTCGACGTCTGCGACGTACGCCGCCTCGTGGACGCGGCGCACGCCGGCGGAACCCTCGTCGCCGTCGACAACACGCTCGCGACCCCGCTCGGCCAGCGCCCCCTCGAACTGGGCGCCGACTTCTCGGTGGCCAGCGGCACCAAGGGGCTGACCGGCCACGGCGACCTGCTGCTCGGCTACGTCGTCTGCCGCAACGCCGAACTCGCCGCGGGAATCCGCCGCTGGCGCAAGGTGGTCGGCGCGATCCCCGGTCCCATGGAAGCCTGGCTCGCCCACCGGTCCCTGTCCACCATCCAGTTGCGCGCCCAGCGCCAGTGGGCCAACGCGCTCGCCGTCGCCGAGGCCCTCGCCGACCGCGGTGACGTCACCGGGCTGCGCTACCCGGGCCTGCCCTCGGACCCGTCCCACAAGACGGCCGCGCGTCAGATGCGCGGCTTCGGCTCCGTGGTCTCCTTCACCCTGGCCGACCGCGCGCACGCGGAACGCTTCATGGCCGCGCTGCGGCTCGTCGAGGACGCCACCAGTTTCGGCGGCGTGCGGTCCACCGCGGAGCGGCGCCGGCGGTGGGGCGGCGACGCCGTTCCGGACGGCTTCATCCGCTTCTCCGCGGGGGCCGAGGACACCGAGGACCTGGTCACGGACGTGCTGCGGGCACTCGACCTGGCTGCCGCGAAGAGCTGACCGGCCGTCCGGAGACGGTCCGAGCACGCCGTCCGGCGGCTCGGACCGCCCGGGTCCCCGCCCGGCGGGTTTCACCGGGACGCGTTTCAGAAGCGGAAGTCTGGGCCACTCTTCTCCCATGACCGAACGTCCAGTGGTCAAACGCACCGCCCGCGCGATCCTGCTCGACGGTGGCGACCTGATCCTCATCAAGCGGACCAAGCCCGGCGTCGACCCGTACTGGCTCACCCCCGGCGGGGGCGTGGAGTCCTCGGACCTGACCGTCGTCGACGCCCTCCACCGAGAGCTCCACGAGGAACTCGGCGCGAAAATCACCGATGTCGTGCCCTGCTTCGTCGACACCATCGAGCACATCGCCGACGGGGGAGTGACCGGCGTCAAGGTGCAGCACTTCTTCGTCTGCCACCTCGAATCCATGGACCCCAGCCAGCGGCACGGCCCCGAGATCGACGAGCCGGAGGGCGAGTACGAGATCGTCCGCGTGCCCTTCAGCCGCGTCGGCATCGCCGCGGTGCACCTCGTCCCGCTGTCCCTGCGCCACTACCTCGACGGCAACATCGAGGGCGTGCGCGCGATGCACGCCCCCGACCTGGGCTGACCCACCGCACGCGGGCGCCGCCGCCGGAATCAGCCGGCGACGCCCGCCAGCTCCTCCACCTCGTCGTGCCGGATCCGCTCACCGGGGATCCCGATCCTCTTCAGCGCGTCCACCCCGCTGCGGATCATCGCGGCCGGTCCCGAGACGAACGCGTCGTACGAGCTCCAGGGCCCGTGGGTGCCGACGGCCTGCGGCAGTTGTCCGGCGAGCCCCTCGTCGCAGACCACCGGGCGCACCGACAGCCAGGGGTGCGAGCGCTGCAGCCCCAGCAGCGTGTCCTTGTCGTACAGGTCGTCGTCGCTGCGGGCCCCGAAGAACACCTCCACCGGGCGCCGCTCTCCGTGTTCGGCCACGTCCTCGATCAGTGCCTTGATCGGGGCGATGCCCGTGCCGCCGCCCAGGCACAGCATTCCGTTGTCGGTGCTGTGGTCGACGACCATCGATCCCGCCGGGGGGCCGAGCCGCAGCACGTCGCCGGGCCGGGCGTGCCGCACGAGCGCGTTGGAGACCCAGCCCGCCGGTACGGCCTTGACGTGGAAGGACAGCAGTCCGTCCCCACGCGGCGCCGAGGCGAAGGAGTAGTGCCGCCAGATCCGCGGCCACCACGGGGTCTCCAGAGTCGTGTACTGGCCCGCGAGGAAGGGGTAGGGCTGGTCGGGGCGGACGGTGATCACCGCGATGTCGGAGGTGCGCAGATCGTGGGAGACCACCTCCGCGTGCCACCAGGGCGGCGCCTTGGGCTCGTCCTCGGCCGCCGCGTCGATCATGATCTGGGAGATCGCGGTGTACGCCCGCACCCAGGCGGCCTCGGTCTCCGGCCCCCAGGTGTCCTGCGCGTACTTGGCCAGCGCCCCGATCAGAGCCTCGCCCACCGGCGGATAGTGCTCGGGCCGGGTGCCGTACTTGCGGTGCCCCGTGCCCAGCCGGCGCAGGTAGGCGGTGAGCACCTCGGGGTTGTCCATGTGCTCGGCGGCCGTCAGCAGCGCCTTCAGCAGCCTGTCGCGCTGCACGTCCATCGCGGCGGGGAACAGCCCCCGGAGATCGGGGTATCCCGTGAACACGACGGCGTAGAAGTAGGAGGTCACCCTGTCGGCGACGGGTGCGATCTCCGCGAGGGTCCGGCGGATGAGAACGGCATCGGGGGAGGGCTCGGGCGCACCGTCCCCGGACGGTATCCGGGACGGCCCCGGTCTTGCCGATCTGGTGGGCGGAGCGTCCATGCGGTGCCTCGCTTCGAGCATCTCGGTAGGTCTGCACGCGCCACGGCCTTCGAATCCGTGGTTCCGGGTTTCACAGCGTGCCAGTCCGCCCCAGAGCCTGCGGGGAAATGCGGGAAATCCGCGTTTCGAACCCACTTTCCCCTTAAGATGCCTCAACTCCCGTGCGTGCCACCCCTGTCAGCTGGTATGCCTCGCGCAGGTCCCGGCCCTCGTAGACGTGCGTCGCCTGCTCCAGCAGGTAGGGCCGGGCGTTCACCGCGACCGAGAGCGGGACCACCTTGAAGAGCTCCACGTCGGTACTGGAGTCGCCGTACGCGACACAGTCGGCCCGCGTGACACCGAACTGCGCACACAGCCGGTCGGCGACCGTGACCTTCGCCGCCGGCGTCAGGATCCCGGCCACGTCCACCAGCCGGGTGAAGGGCACTTCCGGGAAGACCGAGCCGTGCGCGGCGTGCGCGCCCCACTCCAGCAGGAGCTCCACGAAGAACGACGGCGACAGCGAGATCACCGCGCAGTAGTCCCCGAGCTCCCGGATCTCCTGCCAGACCTCCCGGATCCCCGCCAGCCACGGAGCCCCGTCGAAGGCCGCCCGGACGTGTGCCGGAGTCAGTTCCGCCCAGAGCTCCTGCACCGCCAGGGCGAACTGGTGCGGCTGAAGCTCCCGCGCGACGAAGGCCCGCTCCAGCAGGGCGATCTCGTTGGACAGCCCGAGCTGCCGGGAGATCTCGACCGGGGAGGCCGAGCCGTACATCAGCGTCCCGTCAAGGTCGAACAGGTGGAGGCGTGTCATAACCATCGAGGTTAATGCCTTGGTTTCACGTGAAACAGTGAGTTGCCTCCGCCGCCATGTTTCACGTGAAACATCCACCCAAATCCTCTGGACCACGCCCGGTCCGATGAACCACTCTGAGCCCGTGACACCACCCCATCTCACCGCCCTCCCCATCCGCGCACTGACCGTGGACGACCTCCGCCACTGCGCCGATCTCTCCGAAGACCGCGGCTGGCCCCGCGAGGACCACAAGTGGGGGCTGCTGCTCGCCGCCGGGCACGGCTACGGCATCGACGCCCCGGACGGCGCGGGTCTCGCCACGGCCTGCGTGGTCACCCGCTACGGACCTCCGCTGGCCGATCCCGAACTCGCCGCCATCGGCATGGTCCTGGTCGCCGAGCGCTACGCCCGCCAGGGTCTGGGCCGGCGTCTGATGACGTACATCTGCGACGACGTGCTCAAAGGCGTTCCGCTCACCCTGCACGCCACCCCGTACGGGCGCCCCCTCTACGAGGAACTCGGCTTCGAGACCACCGGCCGCGCCGAGATGCTCCGGGGCTCCTTCAGCCCGGATGCCACCGGTCCCGCGCAGGACACCGTCCGCGTCCGGCCCGCCGGCGGCGAGGACATCCCACGGATCCTGCTGCTGGACACCGAGGTCTTCGGCGCCGACCGGACCCATGTGGTCACCCGGCTGCCCGCCTTCACGGACCGGCTGCTCGTCGCCGAGGACGCCTCCGGCGAGCTGATCGGCTACGGAGCCATCTGGCCGAACATGGAGACCCATGTCATCGGACCGCTGGTGGCCCGCGACACCGGCGCGGCCCGCGCCCTGGTCACCGCCCTCGCGGCGGCCACCGACCGGCCCCTGCGCACCGATGTCGACGTCCGCCACGAGGAGCTGCTCGGCTGGCTCCAGGAGCGCGGTCTCGGCTCCGTGGCCTTCAACACCGTCATGACCCGGGACATCCCCGGTCTGCCCGGTGACTGGACCCGCCGGTGGGCCCCGCTCACCGTGGCGGCCGGCTGAGCCAGGAGGATCCGCCCATGACCGACACCAGCTCCGACCTGCTCATCCGTCCGGCCACCGAGGAGGACCTGCCCGCGATCGTCGCCATGCTCGCGGACGACCCCCTCGGCGCCACCCGGGAGTCCCCCGACGACCTCACCCCGTACGCAGCGGCCCTCAAGCGGCTGACGGAGGACCCGCACCAGCACGTGGTCGTCGCCGTCCGCGCCGGTCGGGTCGTCGGCACCCTCCAGCTGACGATCGTCCCCGGCCTCTCCCGCAAGGGGACCACCCGTTCGATCATCGAGGGTGTACGCGTCCACGCCGAAGAGCGCGGCAGCGGACTGGGAACCCGGTTCATCGAATGGGCGATCGAGAAGTCCCGTACGGAGAACTGCGCGCTCGTCCAGCTCACCTCGGACGTGACCCGCACCGACGCCCACCGCTTCTACGAGCGGCTCGGCTTCACCGCTTCCCACGTCGGGTTCAAGCTCCAGCTCTGAGCCCCCGCGTGGGCCGGGTCGCCGTCGGCGGCCCGGCCTACGATCGGGAGGATGAGCAGCCTTCCCCTCGTCACCACCGCGGAGCGCCGCCGCCGACTCGGCCGCCGGCACCGCCTGGCCCCGTCGGCGCACGCCGCCACCGTGTCCGGGGCCGCGGACTCCGTCGTCGCCCTGCACGCCACCGATGCCGCGACCGTCTTCCTCTCCGCCCGAGCCCGGCTGAGCGAAGGCGCGCCCGCCACGATCGAACGGGCCCTGTACGAGGACGTGAGCCTCGTACGGCTGCTCAGCATGCGCAACACCCTCTTCGCGGTCTCCACCGAGCTCGCCCCGTACGTCGACGCCTCCACCGCCCGCGGGATCGCCGCGAAGGAGCGCCGCACCTTCCTCAAGCACCTCGACGAGGACGGTCAGGGCCTCGATGCCGGCTGGCTGGCCCAGGTGGAGAGTGCCGTGCTCGACGCGCTCGACGCCCACGGCCCCGCCACCGGCAGCCAGCTCTCCACGGCCGTACCCGCCCTGCGCCTGAAGTTCGTCTACGGCCGCGGCAAGAAGTACGAGACCGAGACCGGTGTCGCCACCCGTGTCATCCGCCTGCTGGCCGCCGACGGCCGGATCCGCCGGGACCGGCCCCGGGGCTCGTGGACCTCCAGCCAGTACCGATGGGTCCACACCGAGCCCTGGCCCGCCGTGCCCGCGGCCGAGGCCCGCGCCGAGATCGCCCGCCGCTGGCTCCACGCCTACGGCCCGGCCACCGAGGCCGACCTGAAGTGGTGGACGGGCTGGACCCTCACCGAGGTCCGCAAGGCCCTCGCGGCCGTCGGCCCCGACGAGGTCCGGGTCGGGGACGGCGCCACCGCGCTCGTCTGCCCCGGGGACACCGGGCCCGAGCCCGACCAGGAGCCATGGGCCGCCCTGCTGCCGTCCCTCGACCCGAGCGCGATGGGCTGGGCGGACCGGGGGTTCCAGCTCGACCTCGCCCACCGCCCGATGCTCTTCGACCACTCCGGCAACATCGGCCCCACCGTGTGGTGGAACGGCGAGATCGTCGGCGGCTGGGCGCAGCGCGCCGACGGGGAGATCGTCCACCGGCTGCTGGGCGACCCGGGCGGCGAAGCCGAGAGAGCGGTCGCCGCCGAGGCTGTCCGGCTCGCCGGCTGGCTGGGAGAAGCCCGCGTCACCCCGCGCTTCCGCACCCCGCTGGAGCGCCAACTCGTAGCGGGGTGAGGCGGTCCGTCAGCCGATGCCCCGCCAGCCCTGCGGGTCGACCCCGCCGGGTACCGGCGCCTGCGGGTCGTAGGGCTCGCGGGTGAACACGAACGAGCCGAGGTCGAGGTGGCTCACCGATCCGTCCGGCCGCCGTACGACCCGCAGCGACTCACCCGCGTAGTAGCCGCCCAGCCCGGTCCAGCTGCCGTCCGGCTCCGGCCGGAAGCGCGCCGACCGGCCGTTCCCGCCCACCGGGCCGAGATCCAGGAACCCGTCGTAGGTCAGCCGCACGGCTTGGGCCGACGTACCCCAGTACCAGGGGCCGCACAGCTCCAGCGCGACCGGATCGGCCTCCCGCAGCGGCCGCCACGGCTCGGGGATCCGCGGTTCGGCGTCCGCGACGATGCCCAGGAGGTCCGCCGCCAGTGTCGAAGCGGGCAGCCCCGAGGTGCAGTTGGCCAGCACCACCGCGGCCACGTCGTCCGCTTCGCTCAGCCACAGCCCGGCGACGAAGCCGGGCAGCGAGCCGCTGTGGCCGGCGAGCCGGCGCCCGCCGCTCGGCGTCAGCTGCATCCCGAGCCCGTAGCCGAGGTCGGCGAAGCCGGGCTCCGGGGGAGTGGCCGACGTCCGCATCTCCCGTACGGACTCGGCGCTCAGCACGCGCGCGTCGCCCCGTACGAGGAAGGCGGCGAACTTCGCCAGATCACCGGTGGTGGACCACAGCTGGCCGGCCGGGGCCATCAGCCCGAGGTCTTCCGTGGGCTCCGGCATCATCACGTCCGCCCAGGGGTGCACCGCCCAGCCGCCCGCGTGCGGGGCCACCGGCTGCGCCGTCGTGCGCTCCAGCCCCAGCGGCTCCAGCACCTCGGCCCGGAGCGCTTCCTCCCACGGCCTTGCACGGACGGCCTCCACGAGCGAACCGAGCAGGGTGTAGCCGGGGTTGGAGTAGTGGTGGCGCCGGCCGGGCTCGAAGCGGAAGGGGCGCTCGCCCAGGACGTCCGCGAGCTCCGGCCGCAGCGTGCCCGCCGTGCGCTCCCACCACTCGCCGGGCGTCTCCGCCGCCAGTCCGGAGGTGTGGGCCAGCAGTTGGCCCACCGTCACCTCGCCGACCCCCGTTCCCGGGAGGAACTTCTCGATCGGATCGCCCAGTTCGAGCAGGCCCTCGTCCCGCAGCCGCATCACCAGCACGGCGGTGAACGTCTTGGTGATCGACCCGATCCGGTACTGCACGTTTCCGTCGGGACCGTGTCCCTCGACCATGGTCCGGGACCCTTCCCAGACCACCTCTCCGCCCCGCACCACGGCGGCCACCAGGGAGGGAGCACGGCCTTCGCGCTGAGCGACCGCGATCCGGTGGCTCAGCGCACGCCGGGTCGCGGGCAGCAGGACAAGATCTTCAGATACGGCATCCATGGGGCGGATGCTACGTGTTGGCCATGTCCACGAACCGCGAATAGTGGCCCTGGAAGGCCACGGTGATGGTGGCCGTCGGGCCGTTACGGTGCTTCGCCACGATCAGGTCCGCCTCGCCCGCTCGGGGGGACTCCTTCTCGTACGCGTCCTCGCGGTGCAGCAGGATCACCATGTCGGCGTCCTGCTCGATCGAGCCGGACTCACGCAGGTCGGAGACCATCGGCTTCTTGTCGGTGCGCTGCTCGGGACCACGGTTCAGCTGCGACAGCGCGATCACCGGGACCTCCAGCTCCTTCGCCAGGAGCTTGAGGTTTCGGGACATGTCCGAGACCTCCTGCTGGCGGCTCTCGGGCCGGCGCGAGCCGCCCGACTGCATCAGCTGGAGGTAGTCGATGACGACGAGCGACAGGTCGCTGCGCTGCTTGAGGCGGCGGCACTTGGCCCGGATCTCCATCATCGACAGGTTCGGGGAGTCGTCGATGTAGAGCGGGGCGGCGGAGACGTCCGGCATCCGGCGGGCCAGCCGGGTCCAGTCGTCGTCCGTCATCGTGCCGGAGCGCATGTGGTGCAGGGCCACCCGGGCCTCCGCCGAGAGCAGGCGCATCGCGATCTCGTTGCGCCCCATTTCGAGGGAGAAGATGACGCTGGGCAGGTTGGCCTTGATGGAACAGGCACGGGCGAAGTCCAGCGCGAGGGTGGACTTTCCCATGGCCGGGCGGGCCGCGATGACGATCATCTGGCCCGGGTGCAGGCCGTTGGTCAGCGAGTCGAGGTCCGTGAAGCCGGTCGGGACTCCCGACATCTGGCCGCTGCGCGAACCGATCGCCTCGATCTCGTCGAGGGCGCCTTCCATGATGTCGCCGAGCGGCAGGTAGTCCTCGGAGGTCCGCTGCTCGGTGACGGCGTAGATCTCGGCCTGGGCGCTGTTGACGATCTCGTCGACGTCCCCGTCGGCGGCGTAGCCCATCTGCGTGATCTTCGTACCGGCGGCGACCAGCCGCCGGAGGACCGCCCGCTCGTGGACGATCTCCGCGTAGTACTCGGCGTTGGCCGCCGTGGGGACCGACTGGACCAGGGTGTGCAGGTAGGGGGCTCCGCCGACCTTGCTGATCTCACCGCGCCGGGTCAGCTCGGCGCTGACGGTGATCGGGTCGGCCGGCTCTCCCTTGGCGTACAGGTCGAGGATGGCCTGGTAGATCGTCTCGTGCGACGGACGGTAGAAGTCGTGCCCCTTCAGCACCTCGACCACGTCGGCAATGGCGTCCTTGGACAGCAGCATGCCGCCCAGGACGGACTGCTCGGCGTCGAGGTCCTGGGGCGGGACGCGCTCGAAGCCGCCGCCCCCGCCGTCCCAGGAGCCGCCCTCGCGGCCCCGGTCGCTCTGTTCGTCCCCGCGGCCACGGCCTTCGCCGCCCCGGCGCGGACGGGCGGGCAGACGGTCACCAGGACCGCTGTCGGCCCAGGGGTCGTCCATGGGCTCGGACATGCTCACCGGGCCGCCTCCTCCCGTCCGCAACGCGGACCTTGCCGTGTCACTCTTTCTACGACACGGCTCTGACATTTGGGGCACCCGAATCGGCTCTCGGCGAGTCGGACCAACGCACCACGGTAGAGCCGGGAGCGACGTCAGCCAATCTTGTTATCCACAGGCTGTGTGGATGAGGTGTGGATGACGGCGCCAATGCTGTGGGTAACTCCCCGGAAGCTGTGCACGGACCGGGGGACGGCGCTGTGGACAAAATCACCTGGCCTACCCACTTACCCGATCTGACCTGGCCTTTCTCCCTCCACGGGCTGTGGGGGAGAAAATTCTTCGCCACTGTCTCAAGATCGCCTCCAATGAGGTGGGACGAACGCTCGAATCGGCGTATCGGTAAGGACTCCAAAGACCTTGCGTCTATTACCTGTGGAAGATTAGATTGAGCACATGAGACTGGCCCCCACCGCACCGAAGGCTGCCCCGAGACGACACGACCGCGAGATCCTCGCACTCGCCGTCCCCGCCTTCGGCGCCCTCGTCGCCGAACCCCTCTTCGTGATGGCCGACAGCGCCATCGTGGGCCACCTCGGCACACCCCAGCTCGCCGGTCTCGGCATCGCCGCCGCACTCCTCACCACGGCCGTGAGCATCTTCGTCTTCCTCGCCTACGCCACCACCGCGGCCGTCGCCCGCCGCGTCGGCGCGGGCGACCTCCAGGCCGCCATCCGGCAGGGCATGGACGGCATCTGGCTCGCCCTGCTCCTCGGCGCGGTCGTCGTCGCCGTCGTACTGCCCACGGCGCCCACCCTGATCTCCTTCTTCGGGGCCTCCGACACCGTCGCCCCGTACGCGGTCACCTACCTGCGGATCTCGGCCCTCGGCATCCCCGCGATGCTCATGGTGCTCGCCGCCACCGGCGTCATCCGCGGCCTCCAGGACACCCGGACCCCGCTCTACGTCGCGATCGGCGGCTTCGCCCTCAACGGAGCCCTGAACGTCGCCCTCGTCTACGGGGCCGGCCTCGGCATCGCCGGCTCCGCCTGGGGCACGGTGATCGCCCAGTGCGCCATGGCCGCCGCCTACCTCGTGGTGGTCGTCCGGGGCGCCCGCAGGCACGGCGCCTCCCTGAAGCCCGACGCCGAGGGCATCCGGGCCTGCGCGCAGGCCGGCGCGCCCCTCCTGGTCCGCACCCTGTCCCTGCGGGCCGTCCTGCTGATCGCGACCGCGGTGGCCGCACGGCTCGGGGACGCCGATATCGCCGCCCACCAGATCCTGCTCTCCCTGTGGAGCCTGCTCGCCTTCGCGCTCGACGCGATCGCGATCGCCGGGCAGGCCATCATCGGCCGCTACCTCGGCTCGGGCGACACCGACGGGGCCAAGGCCGTCTGCCGCCGCATGGTGCAGTGGGGGATCGGCTCAGGCATCGTCCTGGGCCTCCTGGTGATCGCGGCCCGTCCGGTGTTCGTCCCGCTCTTCACGAGCGACCCGGCCGTGGAAGACGCCCTCCTGCCGGCCCTGCTCGTGGTGGCCCTCTCGCAGCCCGTCTCCGGCATCGTCTTCGTCCTCGACGGCGTCCTGATGGGCGCGGGCGACGGCCGCTACCTGGCCTGGGCCATGCTGCTGACCCTCGCCGTCTTCACCCCGGCCGCCCTGCTCGTACCGGCCCTGGGAGGCGGGCTGACGGCCCTCTGGTGCGCCATGACCCTGATGATGCTGGTCCGGATGGTCACCCTCCAGCTGCGGGCCCGCTCGGGCCGCTGGCTGGTCGCCGGAGCCACCCGGTAGGACGCAGCAGCCCCCGGGCCGTACCCGGGGGCGTTGTTTCACGTGAAACAACGGCCGGGACAACGGCCGAGACAACGGCTGGAACGACAGCCGGAACAACGGCCGCACCAACGAAGAAGGGCCGCACCCCCACAGGGGGTGCGGCCCTTCATGCGCAGCCCTTAGGCGGCGACGACCTCGATGCCGACGGTCGCGGCCACGTCAGCGTGCAGACGCACGGAGACCTGGTACGAGCCGAGGGTCTTGATCGGGGAGCCCAGCTCCACGCGGCGCTTGTCGACCTTCGGGCCACCGGACGCCTCGATCGCCGTGGCGATGTCGGAGGGCGTGACGGAACCGAAGAGACGACCGGCGTCACCCGCGCGGGTGGCCAGACGGACCTTGACGTTCTCGAGCTTGGCCTTGAACTCGTTGGCCTGCTCGATCGTCGCGATCTCGTGGATCTTGCGGGCGCGGCGGATCTGCGCCACGTCCTTCTCGCCACCCTTGGTCCAGCGGATCGCGAAACCACGCGGGACCAGGTAGTTGCGGGCGTAGCCGTCCTTGACGTCGACGACGTCGCCGGCGGTGCCGAGGCCAGAGACCTCGTGGGTCAGGATGATCTTCATTATTCGGTCACCCTTTCCTTATCGCGCGGTGGACGTGTAGGGCAGCAGTGCCATCTCACGGCTGTTCTTCACAGCCGTGGCGACGTCACGCTGGTGCTGCGTGCAGTTGCCGGTGACGCGGCGGGCACGGATCTTGCCACGGTCGGAAATGAACTTCCGCAGCATGTTCGTGTCCTTGTAGTCCACGTACACGGTCTTGTCCTTGCAGAACGCGCAGACCTTCTTCTTAGGCTTGCGCACAGGCGGCTTCGCCATTGTGTCTCTCCTGTGAAATCAAGAAGTGGGGGTGCGAGCTGCCCTAGAAGGGCGGCTCGTCCGAGTAGCCACCGCCGGAGCCGCCGGAGCTTCCGCCCCAACCGCCACCGCCGCCGCCCTGCTGCTGGCCGCCGGCCGGCGCACTGGACGCCCAGGGGTCGTCGGAGGGAGCTCCGCCGCCCTGGGGGGCGCCGCCACTGGGGGCTCCGCCCCAGTTGCCACCGCCGCCGCCCTGCTGCTGACCGCCGCCACCGCCGCCGCCGTATCCACCCTGGCCACCGCGACCAGTGGTCTTGGTGACCTTGGACGTGGCGTTCTTCAGGCTGGGGCCGACTTCCTCGACGTCCAGCTCGTAGACCGTGCGCTTGACACCCTCACGGTCCTCGTACGACCGCTGCTTCAGCCGGCCCTGCACGATGACGCGCATGCCCCGCTGAAGGGACTCGGCGACGTTCTCAGCCGCCTGGCGCCAGACCGAGCAGGTCAGGAACAGGCTTTCGCCGTCCTTCCACTCATTGGTCTGCTTGTCGAAGGTGCGGGGAGTGGACGCGACACGGAACTTCGCGACCGCCGCACCCGAGGGGGTGAAGCGCAGCTCGGGGTCGTCGACGAGATTGCCGACGACCGTGATGACGGTCTCGCCTGCCATGGATGAACCTCTCGGCGGGGATTGCTGCTGGGCTGCTGTGCTACTCGGTCCCGATTACCGCTGAACCGAAGTTCAGTGGGTCTCGGGGCGAAGGACCTTGGTCCGGAGAACCGACTCGTTCAGGTTCAGCTGTCGGTCAAGCTCCTTGACGACCGCAGGCTCGGCCTGGAGGTCGATGACCGAGTAGATGCCCTCGGGCTTCTTCTTGATCTCGTAAGCGAGACGACGACGGCCCCAGGTGTCGACCTTCTCGACCTTTCCGTTGCCCTCACGGACGACAGAAAGGAAGTTCTCGATCAGCGGGGAGACAGCGCGCTCCTCGAGATCGGGGTCGAGGATGACCATCACTTCGTAGTGACGCATGTGGAACCCACCTCCTTTGGACTCAGCGGCCACGGTCGTTCCGTGGCAGGAGGGTCGTGATGCGTGCGCACGGCATCTGCAGAGCAGACACCGCGCAGCTGTACAGACTACCTCCTCCACTCCTTCCGGTTGAAATCCGGCAGGAGGAGGCCACAATCTGTATGCATCGGGTGTGCTCGGTGCTATGCCTTCGGCTCCTGCCGCGGGAAGCCCGCAGCACCGCTCTGCTGCAGCCAGGAGGTGCCTTCCGATGGCACAGGCAATGCGTCCTCAGTCCTCCATCTCGCTCTTCGCTACCGACGGCAAGCCCCATCCGCTCCAGGACACCCTGGTGGCCGTCACCCTGGTCCTCGGCGCCGTGGCGTTCGTCACGGGCTTCTTCCACCACCTGCACCTGCTCAGCTCGTGGACCGGGCTGATCGGGATCGTCACCGGGCTCTACGGCCAGTTCATCTCCGTCACGACACGCGAGCGCACAGCGCTGATCATCGGCCTCGGGGCCTCGGCCATCGGGTTCTTCCTCGGCATGGCGCACGGCGGTCTCTTCGGCGGCTGGCTGGGCTGACCGGGTGTCTCCGCGACGGGGCGCCGGCCTCCCACCGGCCCAGGCACGGCCTGTCCCCCAGATGGGTGGCGCCCCCGTCGCAGTAGGCTTCGCGCCATAGCCAGCGAAGCCGCCGAGGAGACGCCCCGCATGAGCCTGTCCCTGAGGACCATCAGCCGAGAGCAGCACTTGGGCTACCTCCAGAGCCTGCCCTCGGCTAGCCACTGCCAGGTCCCGGCGTGGGCCGACGTGAAGAACGAGTGGCGCTCCGAGAACCTCGGATGGTTCGACCAGTCCGGCGAACTCGTCGGCGCCGCACTCGTGTTGTACCGACAGCTGCCCAAGGTGAAGCGGTACCTCGCGTACCTCCCCGAGGGCCCGGTCATCAACTGGTACGCCCCCAACCTCGAAGAGTGGCTCCAGCCGATGCTGGCGCACCTCAAGCAGCAGGGCGCCTTCACCGTGAAGATGGGCCCGCCCGTCGTCATCCGCCGCTGGAACTCGACCGCCATCAAGGCCGGGATCCAGGACCCGGAGGTCAAGCGCCTGCGCGACGTGGAGGCCTCCGTCATCGAGCCCCGCGCCTTCGAAGTCTCCGACAAGCTGCGCCGGATGGGCTGGCAGCAGGCCGAGGACGGCGGCGCCGGCTTCGGCGACGTCCAGCCCCGGTACGTCTTCCAGGTACCGCTGGCCAACCGCTCGCTGGACGACGTCCTCAAGGGCTTCAACCAGCTGTGGCGCCGCAACATCAAGAAGGCCGAGAAGGCCGGCGTCGAGGTCGTCCAGGGCGGCTACGAGGACCTGCCGACCTGGCAGAAGCTGTACGAGGTCACGGCCGAGCGCGACAAGTTCCGCCCGCGCCCGCTCAGCTACTTCCAGCGCCAGTGGACGGCCCTCAACTCCGAGGACCCCAATCGCATGCGGCTCTACATCGCCACGCACGAGGGGGAGCCGCTGGCCGCGGCCACGATGCTCACCGTCGGCCAGCACGTCTGGTACTCGTACGGCGCCTCCGCCAACCACAAGCGCGAGGTCCGTCCCTCGAACGCGATGCAGTGGCGCATGCTGCGCGATTCCTACGCGCTCGGTGCAAGCGTCTACGACCTGCGCGGCATCAGTGACACCCTGGACGAGAACGACCACCTGTTCGGGCTGATCCAGTTCAAGGTCGGCACGGGCGGCGAGGCCGTCGAGTACGTCGGCGAGTGGGACTTCCCGCTCAACAAGCTGCTGCACAAGGCGCTCGACATCTACATGTCGCGTCGCTGACCCCACCGCATCCACACACACCGCACCGCTGCACCACGCAGCTTTTCGAGAGAGGCTCCGGACGGGCATGGCGCTCACGCTCTACGTCGACACCGCGCGCTGGCGTGCGCACCAGAAGCAGATCCAGGACCAGTTCCCGGGGATGATCCCCGTCTGCAAGGGCAACGGCTACGGCTTCGGTCACGAGCGGCTCTGCGAGGAGGCGACCCGGATGGGCGCCGACGTCCTCGCCGTCGGCACGACCTACGAGGCCGCCAGCATCAAGGACTGGTTCGGCGGTGACCTGCTCGTCCTCACCCCGTTCCGGCGCGGCGAGGACCCGGTGCCGCTGCCGGACCGGGTCATCCGCTCGGTCTCCTCGCTGGACGGGGTGCACGGCCTGGTCGGCGCCCGCGTGGTCATCGAGTGCATGAGCTCGATGCGCCGCCACGGCATCTCCGAGCAGGAGCTCGGCCAGCTGCACGCGGCGATCGAGGACGTCCGGCTGGAGGGCTTCGCCCTGCACCTGCCGCTGGACCGGCCGGACGGCTCGGACGCCGTCGAGGAGGTCATCGGCTGGATGGACCGGCTCCGCGCGGCCCGGCTGCCGCTGCACACCATGTTCGTCAGCCACTTGAAGGCCTCGGAGCTGGCGCGGCTGCAGCAGCAGTTCCCGCAGACGCGCTTCCGGGCCCGCATCGGCACCCGGCTGTGGCTGGGCGACCACGAGGCGACCGAGTACCGCGGCGCGGTGCTCGACGTCACCCACGTCTCCAAGGGCGACCGGTTCGGCTACCGGCAGCAGAAGGCCGCCTCCGACGGCTGGCTGGTCGTCGTCGCCGGCGGTACGTCCCACGGAGTCGGCCTGGAGGCCCCCAAGGCCCTGCACGGGGTGATGCCCCGTGCCAAGGGCGTCGCCCGCGCCGGACTCGCCACCGTCAACCGGAACCTGTCGCCGTTCGTGTGGGCGGGCAAGCAGCGCTGGTTCGCCGAGCCGCCGCACATGCAGGTGTCCATCCTGTTCGTGCCGTCCGACTCTCCCGAGCCGAAGGTCGGCGACGAGCTGGTGGCGCACCTGCGCCACACCACCACGCAGTTCGACCGGGTGCTCGACGCCTGAGTCACTCCCCGGGGCGTACGCCCCAGTCCACCCGCTGACCCTCCGAAGGCGCCGCTTCCTGCGGCGCCTCCGGCGTCCGCGGGAGCGTGAAGACGTCCTCGGCCCCGTCCAGGACGCCCCCGGAGGGGTCGTCCGAGCCGTCGCGCCGCACCACGTCCCGCTCGGGCAGCAGGATGTCGCGTACGACCACCGCGCACAGGTAGAGCGTGCACAGCAGGTGGGCCGTGATCGCCAGCTGGTACCCCTCCAGCGGCAGGCCCTGGTGCTTGTCCCCGCTGGTCGTGTAGGCGAGGTAGAACCAGATCCCCAGGAAGTAGACGACCTCGCCGGCCTGCCAGATCAGGAAGTCCCGCCAGCGCGGCCGGGCCAGTGCGGCGAGCGGGATGAGCCAGAGCACGTACTGGGGCGAGTAGACCTTGTTGACGAGGATGAAGGCGGCCACCAGCAGGAAGGCCAGCTGGGCGAAGCGGGGGCGGCGGGGCGCGGTGAGCGTGAGCAGCGCGACGCCCGCGCACAGCAGCAGCGTCAGGCCCGTCGCGTAGGTGTTGGCGCCTTCGAGGGGGTTCCCGGAGCGCTGGGAGATCAGCAGCCAGACGGATCCGAAGTCGATGGGCCGTTCCTGGCTGAAGGTGTAGAACTTCTGCCAGCCCTCCCAGGCGAAGAGCATCACGGGCAGGTTCACCACGAGCCAGGCGACCACGGCGCCGCCGACGGCCTCGCCGAACGCCCGCCACTTCCCGGCCCGCCAGCAGAGCACGAACACGGCCCCGAGCAGCAGGACGGGATACAGCTTGGCCGCGGTGGCCAGGCCGATCAGGACGCCGAAGGACACCGTCCGGCCCCGCGACCACATGAGCATCGCCGCGGCGGTCAGGGCGATGGCCAGCAGGTCCCAGTTGATGGTCGCGGTGAGGGCGAAGGCGGGGGCGAGGGCGAAGAGCAGCGCGTCCCACGGCCGCCGGCGGTGGGTACGGGCCACGCACACCGCGATCACGGCGGCGCAGACCATCAGCATGCCCGCGTTGACCATCCAGTACATCTGCTCCCGGTGATGCATGGAGCCGCTGCCGGGGGTCATCCAGGAGGCGATCTCCATGAAGAGCCCGGTGAGCACCGGGTACTCCAGGAACTGCATGTCGCCCGGGATCCGGTCGAAGTACGGGGTGAGGCCGTCGGCGAAGCCGCGGACCACGTAGAGGTGCGGGATGTCCGAGTAGCAGGCGTGGGTGTACTGGGAGCCGGCCCCGCGGAACCACGCCCAGTCGTAGCAGGGCAGCTTCTGCACCATGCCGAGCGCGAACATCCCCAGGGCGACGAGCACGACGACCCGCACCGGGGTCAGCCAGTGGCCGCCCAGCCGGGCGTAGCGGCCCAGCGGGCCGCCGATGAGCTCGCTCCCCGCGGCGGCCACCTCGTCCTGCTGAGTGGGCAGTACGGGGCTGTCCTCGTGCACCTTCGTCATGCGCACATCCTGCCGTACGGCGCCGCCCACGGGAGAGGGCCGCCGCACTCGGTGCGACGGCCCTCTCCTGTGGTGTCCCGGGGCGCCCGGTCAGCCGCCCGTGGAGCCCCCTATCGGGAAGCCTCCGCCGTTGCCGCCGTTCGTCACGCCGCCCGGCCGGCCACCGCCCGACTTGCTGGCCGAGGGCGAGGGCGAGCGGGACGCGCTCGGGCTCGGGTCCGGGTCGCAGATCGCCCACGGCTTGCAGGTCGGCTTGCCGCCGCTGCGCGAAGGACTCGGGCTGGGGGACGGGGAGTTCGACGGGGACGGCGAAGGGGACGGCGAGGGGGAGGGGGACGGCGAGGGAGAGGGCGAGGGGGCGCCGGAGGCGTCCGCGACCACACCGAGCTCGTCGGGCTCCGGGAACTTCGACTCCGGGACGCCGTTCAGCGCCTCCTTCATGTACTTGGTCCAGATCTCGGCCGGGATGTCACCACCGTGGAGGGAGGGGATGCCCGCCACGCCCCGCATGGAGATCAGTTCCTTCTTCGCCGCGCTCGGGTCCGAGCGGAACAGCGCCACGGAGGTGGACAGCTCGGGTGTGTATCCGACGAACCAGGCCGACATGTTCTTGTCGGTGGTACCGGTCTTGCCCGCGGCGGGCCGGCCGAGCTTCTTGGCCTTCGTGCCGGTGCCGTTCTCGACGACGTTCTGCAGGACCTTGGTGATGTTGTCCGCGACGGAGTTGTCCATGGCCCGCTCGGCCTTGGGCGCCTCGAAGCCGGGGACGTCCTTGCCGTTCTTCTGGACGCTTCGCACGGAGTACGGGTCGTGGTGGGTGCCGGAGGCGGCGAAGGTGGCGTAGGAGTCGGCCATCCGGATGGCGCTGGGGGTCGAGGTGCCCAGCGCGAAGGAGGCGTTGTCGTTCGGGTCGAAGGACTCCTTCAGGATGCCGGTGGACTCGGCGACCTGCTTCACCTTGTCGTGGCCCACGTCGAACACGAGCTGGGCGAAGGGGACGTTGATGGACTTCTCCATCGCCTCGTTCAGGGTCACGTAGCCGTACGGGGCCGGGTTCTCGTTCTTCTGCTTGAACGGCTTGCCGGAGCCGTCGCGCAGCGGCTGGCCCGCACGGTTGTTGATGACCGTGAGGTCGTTCGCCTGGTACTTGCTCTCGGCCGAGATCCCCTTGCCCTTGGAGTTCTGGGTGCCGTACTGCATGGCCGCCGCCAGCACGAAGGGCTTCCAGGTCGAGCCGACCTGGACGCCCGAGGTGTTGGCGTTGTTGTTGAAGTGCTTCTTGTCGATGCCGGGACCGCCGTACAGGGCGACGAGGGCTCCGGTCTTCACGTCCACCGAGGCCGCGCCGAACTGCACGAAGGTGTCGGTGTCGGGCCGCTTCTTCTCGTCGATCAGCCCGTCGCGGGTGCCCTCGACGGCCTTGACCAGCGCGTCCACCTTCGTCTTGTCGAAGGTGGTGTGGATCCGGTAGCCGCCCTTGGCCAGGTCCTCGACCTTGATGCCGTTGGTCTTCAGCATGTACAGCTTGGCCGTCTCGACCAGGTAGCCGATCTGGCCGGACATGCCGGCGGCCTCGGGAGCGTCGATCAGGGTGGGGAACTTCTTGAACTGGTCCCGCTCGGCCTGCTCCATGCGGCCGACCTTGACCTCGCGGTCCAGCACCCAGGCCCAGCGCTCCTCGGCCCGCGCCTTGTTCGCGTCGGGCGTGGCCGCGGAGCCGATGCCGCCGTCGGGGTTGTAGAGGTTCGGGCCCTTGAGCACGGCGGCCAGGAAGGCGCTCTCGGAGGGGGTCAGGTGGTCGCAGTCCTTGCCGAAGTAGGCGCGTGCGGCAGCCTGGATCCCGTAGGCGTCACGGCCGTAGTAGGCGGTGTTCAGATAGCCGGCGAGGATCGTGTTCTTCTCCTCGCTCACACCCAGCTTTATCGAGATGAAGAGCTCGGTGACCTTCCGCTTGAGCGTCTGGTCGGAGTCCAGGTACGTGTTCTTCACGTACTGCTGGGTGATCGTCGAGCCGCCCTGGGTCGATCCGCCCTTGGCCATGTTCCACACGGCGCGGGCGATGCCCATCGGGTCGACGCCCTTGTCCGAATCGAAGGACTCGTTCTCCGCCGCGATCACGGCGTTCTGCATCGAGCGGGGGATCTTCCCGATGGGGACGATCTGGCGGTTCACCGATCCGCCGGTCGCGACCATCTGGGTGTCGTCGGACCAGTAGAAGACGTTGTTCTGCGCATCGGCCGTCTTGTTCGCGTCGGGCTTGTTCACCATGGCGATGCCGATGCCGGCGCCGGCCGTGATGATCGCGAAGAAGCCCAGGGTCGTACCGCAGACGAGCTTCCAGGAGGGGACGAAGCGCTTCCAGCCGGTCTTCTCGCCGCGCGGGTAGTTGATGAACCGCTTGGGGCGGCCGGCGCCCGTGGCGCCCCTGCCCCGTCCCGCCGGGGCGCGGCCGGCGGATCTCCGGGCGTCCGACCGGCTGCCGGGACCCGGCTGCTGTCCGTACGGCCCGCTGGATGACGCGGTGGGGACGTCACGCCCGGACCCGGCGCCCCTGGCGGGGCGCTGCTGGGCGGCCTTGCGGGCGGCGGCGCGGCCGCCGCCCTGGGGCTGTTGCGGTTTGCGGCGGTGCTCGCTCATCGAACGACTACTCCTCGGGCAGGCGAGTGGCCTGGAAGCGGCAGGTGAGTTCCGGTCCCCCCGGTGTCATGGCGCACAGACTACGCACGCGCAAAAGCCAATCAGTGCCGAAGTTCACCCCAAATCAGGCAACTTGCCTCAGGCAAATCGGTGATGTGACGCCGGTCACCGTGTCACCACTTGTAGCTGAGGGCCACCCGTTCTATCGTCTGGATGTATCGAGCCGATACATCAGCTCGACATAAAGACTCCGAGGCGGGGGAAAGGGCAGGCGGATGAGCAGGCGCTCAGGCATCCTCGAGTTCGCTGTTCTCGGCCTCCTTCGCGAATCCCCCATGCACGGTTACGAGCTGCGCAAGCGGCTCAACACCTCGCTGGGGGTGTTCAGAGCGTTCAGCTACGGGACGCTCTACCCCTGCCTCAAGACGCTCGTCACCAACGGCTGGTTGATCGAAGAACCGGGCAATGCCCCGGAAGACGCTCTCGCCGCTTCACTCGCAGGGCGCCGCGCCAAGATCGTCTACCGGTTGACGGCAGCAGGCAAGGAGCACTTCGAGGAGCTCCTCTCCCACACGGGCCCCGATGCCTGGGAGGACGAATCCTTCGCCGCCCGCTTCGCTTTTTTCGGCCAGACCGAAAGAGAAGTGCGGATGCGGGTACTGGAAGGCCGTCGCAGCCGCCTTGAGGAGCGCCTGGAGAAGATGAGCGCCTCGCTGGCTCGCACACGCGAGCGGCTCGACGACTACACGCTCGAGCTGCAACGCCACGGCATGGAATCCGTGGAGCGCGAAGTGCGCTGGCTGAACGAGCTCATCGAGAGTGAGCGGGCGGGACGGGATCAGAGACGACCCGGTCCGTCCGACGAAACTGCAAAGTGAGGTCTGCATCTCGCAGGCCTCGTCCGAGAACAAACAGGGAGCAACCGGAATGGGTTCGGTTCGCGTAGCCATCGTCGGCGTAGGCAACTGCGCCGCCTCGCTGGTGCAGGGCGTCGAGTACTACAAGGACGCCGACCCGGCGGCCAAGGTCCCCGGTCTGATGCACGTCCAGTTCGGCGACTACCACGTGAGCGACATCGAGTTCGTCGCCGCGTTCGACGTCGACGCGAAGAAGGTCGGCCTCGACCTTTCGGACGCCATCGGCGCCAGCGAGAACAACACCATCAAGATCTGTGACGTCCCGAGTGCGGGCGTGACCGTTCAGCGCGGCCACACCCTGGACGGTCTGGGCAAGTACTACCGCGAGACGATCGAGGAGTCGGCCGAGACCCCGGTCGACATCGTCCAGACCCTTCTGGACCGTCAGGTCGACGTCCTGATCTGCTACCTGCCGGTCGGTTCCGAGGCTGCGGCGAAGTTCTACGCCCAGTGCGCCATCGACGCCAAGGTCGCCTTCGTCAACGCCCTCCCGGTCTTCATCGCCGGCACCAAGGAGTGGGCGGACAAGTTCACCGAGGCCGGTGTCCCGATCGTCGGCGACGACATCAAGTCGCAGGTCGGCGCCACCATCACGCACCGCGTGATGGCGAAGCTGTTCGAAGACCGCGGTGTCCGTCTTGAGCGCACCATGCAGCTCAACGTCGGCGGCAACATGGACTTCAAGAACATGCTGGAGCGCGACCGCCTCGAGTCGAAGAAGATCTCCAAGACTCAGGCCGTCACCTCGCAGATCCCCGACCGCGAGCTCGGCGAGAAGAACGTCCACATCGGCCCGTCCGACTACGTGGCGTGGCTCGACGACCGCAAGTGGGCCTACGTCCGCCTCGAAGGCCGCGCCTTCGGCGACGTCCCGCTGAACCTCGAGTACAAGCTCGAGGTGTGGGACTCCCCGAACTCCGCCGGTGTCATCATCGACGCGCTGCGCGCTGCGAAGATCGCCAAGGACCGCGGCATCGGTGGCCCGATCCTGTCGGCCTCGAGCTACTTCATGAAGTCCCCGCCGGTGCAGTACTTCGACGACGAGGCCTACGCGAACGTCGAGAAGTTCATCAAGGGTGAGGTCGAGCGCTAGTCGAACCCGGCGTCCGCAAGGACACCTGGACTTCGGCAGTTCTTCCGCGGAGGGTCCCCGGGCAATGTGCCCGGGGACCCTCCGCGTATGTGACCCTTTCCCTCATGGCTGTCGTACGTGATCTGCGCGTACTCCTGCGTCTGCGGGACTTCCGCAACCTGCTCGCCGTACGGCTGCTCTCCCAGGCCGCCGACGGGGTCTACCAGGTCGCACTGGCCGCCTATGTCGTCTTCTCCCCGGAGAAACAGGCCTCGCCCGCGGCCATCGCCTCGGCCATGGCGGTGCTCCTGCTGCCCTATTCGGTGATCGGCCCCTTCGCGGGAGTCCTGCTGGACCGCTGGCGCCGCCGCCAGGTCTTCCTCTACGGCAACCTGCTGCGGGCCTTCCTCGCCTGCGTCACCGGAATGCTGATCGTCGCGCACGTTCCCGACTGGCTCTTCTACGCCTCGGCCCTGTCCGTGACCGCGGTCAACCGCTTCGTCCTGGCCGGGCTCGCCGCCGCCCTGCCGCGGGTCGTCGCGCCCGGCCAGCTGGTCACCGCGAACGCACTCTCACCCACCGCGGGAACGCTCGCCGCCGTCGCCGGCGGGGGCCTGGCCTTCCTCGTCCGCGTGCTGGCCGACGACTCCGACGCCCTGGTCGTGCTCCTCGGAGCCGGTCTCTACCTGTGCGCGGCCCTGGTCTCCCTGCGGCTGGCCCTGGAGCTCCTCGGGCCTGACCACCCTCCCGGGCGGGTCAACCCGACGGTCCGCGAGGGGGTCGCCCTCACCCTGCGGGGCCTGGCCGAGGGCCTGCGCCACCTGGCCTCCCGGCGCGAGGCGGCCCGGGCGCTCACCGCCATGACCGTCATGCGGTTCTGCTACGGGGCCCTGTTCGTCACGCTGCTCATGCTCTGCCGCTACTCCTGGTCGGACAACGAGGCCGACGGACTGGCCCTGCTGGGCATCACGGTCGGCGTCTCGGGAGCAGGGTTCTTCGCCGCCGCCGTCGTCACGCCCTGGCTGGTGGGCCGGCTGGGCGCCCTCGGCTCCATCACCCTGTGCGCGGCGGGCGCCGCCGTGCTGGTGCCGGTGCTCGGCCTGTTCTTCGCACCGGGACCGATGCTGGCGGCCGCCTTCGTGCTGGGTCTGGCCACCCAGGGGGCCAAGATCTCCACCGACACCATCGTCCAGTCCCAGGTGGACGACACCTTCCGCGGCCGCGTCTTCTCCGTCTACGACGTGCTCTTCAACGCCGCCTTCGTCGGTGCCGCCGGGGTGGCCGCCCTCGTGCTGCCCCTCGACGGCCACTCCGTCCCCCTGATCCTCGGGGTGGCGATGCTCTACGCCGCGACCGCGGCGCTCCTCGTGCGTCAGGGCGATGTTTCACGTGAAACATCGCCCTGACCGCCCCACCACCGCCGCTCCGCCCCGATGTTTCACGTGAAACATCGAGCCGCCCGGACCCTCAGGCCTGAGCGGCCCACCACTCCTTGAGGGCGGCCACCGCGGCGTCGTGCTCCATGGGGCCGTTCTCCAGCCGCAGCTCCAGCAGGAACGCGTACGCCTTGCCGATCGCCGGGCCGGGGCCCACATCGAGGACCCGCATGATCTCGTTGCCGTCGAGGTCGGGCCGGATCGCGTCCAGCTCCTCCCTCTCCTGCAGCTGGGCGATGCGCTCCTCCAGCCCGTCGTAGGTGCGGGAGAGCGCGTTCGCCTTGCGCTTGTTGCGCGTCGTGCAGTCGGAACGGGTCAGCTTGTGCAGGCGGTCCAGCAGGGGCCCTGCGTCGCGGACGTAGCGCCGCACGGCCGAGTCGGTCCACTCCCCGTCCCCGTAGCCGTGGAAGCGCAGGTGCAGCTCCACCAGCCGGGACACGTCCTTGACCATGTCGTTGGAGTACTTGAGCGCGGTCATGCGCTTCTTGGTCATCTTCGCGCCCACCATCTCGTGGTGGTGGAAGGAGACCCGTCCGTCGCTCTCGAACTTGCGGGTCCGGGGCTTGCCGATGTCGTGCAGCAGGGCCGCGAGCCGCAGCACCAGGTCCGGGCCGTTCTCCTCCAGCGCGATCGCCTGTTCCAGCACGATCAGGGAGTGGTCGTAGACGTCCTTGTGCCGGTGGTGCTCGTCGCTCTCCAGCCGCAGCGCCGGCAGCTCGGGCAGCACGTACTCGGCCAGCCCCGTGTCCACGAGGAGGCCCAGGCCCTTGCGCGGGTGCGCGGACAGCAGCAGCTTGTTCAGCTCGCCCTGGATCCGCTCGGCCGAGACGATCTCGATGCGACCGGACATCTCCGTCATCGCCGCCACCACGTCCGGGGCGACCTCGAAGTCGAGCTGAGCGGCGAACCGCGCCGCCCGCAGCATCCGCAGCGGGTCGTCGGAGAAGGAGTCCTCGGCAGTGCCCGGGGTGCGCAGCACGCCCGCCCGGAGGTCCTCCAGACCGCCGTGCGGGTCCACGAACACCTTCTCGGGCAGCGCGACGGCCATCGCGTTCACCGTGAAGTCGCGACGGACGAGGTCTTCCTCGATGGAATCGCCGTAGGAGACCTCCGGCTTGCGCGAGGTCCGGTCGTAGGACTCCGAACGGTACGTGGTCACCTCGATCTGGAAGCTTCTGTCAGCGTCTCCGACGCGGGCCTCCTTCTGCGCACCGACCGTGCCGAAGGCGATGCCGACGTCCCAGACCGAGTCGGCCCAGGGCCTGACGATCTTGAGAACGTCCTCGGGCCGGGCATCGGTGGTGAAGTCGAGATCGTTGCCGAGGCGCCCGAGCAGCGCGTCGCGGACGGACCCGCCGACCAGGGCGAGGCGGAAACCCGCCTCCTGGAAACGGCGGCCGAGCTCGTCGGCGACAGGGGCGATCCGCAGCAGTTCGCTCACTGCGCGGGCCTGCCCGTGATTCAGGACACTGGGGTTGTCTTCGTTGGCGTTCGGCACAACAGAAAAGGGTACGTGCCCGGCCCGCCGCGAGCTCCCGTGTTTTGCGGCCACCCCGGCCCACGGCCGCTCCGGGGCGGGCCCGATCATGTGGAGCAAGGCGCGGCACTCGCGCACAGCGGGCCTCGTTACCATGCGTGGACGCACAAACGACGACCACTGACACTCCGAGGGACGGGCGAGCGCGTTGGCCGAGGCGGCAGACATCCAGGGGGCGCCCCTCGCTCCTGCCCGGCGACGCTGGCTGCGCCGCGCAGTCGTCCTGCTCGCCGGGACGCCGGTACTCGCCGGCCTGGTCTACTCGCACGCTCCCGAAGCCCAGGCCGCCGACACGGCGGCCACCGCGGTCGACATCCAGCTCGACGGCCTGATGCCGAGCGCGCCGGTCAAGGGCGACACCCTCACCATCTCGGGCACCGTGATCAACAAGGGCTCCGAGAAGATCACCGACGCACACGTGGGTCTGCGGGTCGGACCGGCGCTGGGTGACCGCAGCTCCATCGACGAGGCCGCCGAGCGCGGCGGGTTCCGGGCGGGCACCGACCCGGCGGAGGTCGGCCCCGAGTTCGCCGTGAAGATCGATTCGCTGCCCTCGAAGGTCAGCCAGCCCTTCACCCTCAAGGTCCCGGTGAACAAGCTGGACCTGGACGAGGACGGCGTCTACCAGCTCGGCGTCTCCGTCTCCGGGGAGACCGAGAGCCGCCAGTACGAGCAGGTCCTCGGCATCAAGCGGACCTTCCTGCCCTGGCAGCCCGAGCCGGCCGCCAAGCGCTCCCAGCTCGCGTACGTGTGGCCGTTGATCTCCACCACGCACCTGACCTCGGAAACCGGCTCCGACGAGCTGCAGACCCCCGTCTTCCTCGACGACAGCCTCGCCGACGAGCTGCGGACCGGCGGCCGCCTGGAACAGATGGTCACCCTCGGCAAGGACCTTCCCATCACCTGGGTCATCGACCCGGACCTGCTCTACACCGTCGACGCCATGACCAAGGGCTACCGGGTCCGCACCCCCGAGGGCCGCACCGTCCCGGGCAAGAACAAGGCCATCGCCGAGCAGTGGCTGAACTCGCTGGAAGCCGCCGTCCAGGGCAAGAAGGTCGTCGCACTTCCCTTCGCCGATCCGGACATCGCCTCGCTCGCCCACCGCGGCAAGGACGTCTCCGGCACCCTGGGACAGCTGAGGCCGGCCACGGACAAGGCGAAGCAGGCCGTCGAGACCGTCCTGCACGTCCCCGCGAGCACCGACTTCTCCTGGCCCGTGGACGGCGCGATCGACCCGTCCATCGTCAACGTCGCCACCTCGGCCGGTGCCCACAACGTCCTCACCCGCAGCGACAGCCTCCAGGAGACCGGCGCCCTCGGCTACACCCCGTCGGCCGCGCGGCCCATCGGCGCGGGCACCACGGCCGTCGTCGCCGACGCCGATCTCTCCACCGCCTTCCAGGGCGACATGCTCCACGCCGGGAACTCCACGCTCGCCGTGCAGCAGTTCCTCGCCCAGACCCTCGCCCTGAACCTGCAGAAGACCGGCAACCAGCGCAGCTTCGTCGTCGCTCCGCAGCGGACGCCCAGCGCCAGCCAGGCCCAGACGATGGCCGCCGCCATCCGCGGTCTGCAGTCGGGCCGCTGGAGCCAGGGCGTGGACCTGGAGGCGGCCGCCGCCGCGACGCCCGACCCGCGCGCCGCCACCCAGGTCCCGGGAGCCGGCCAGTACCCCGCGGCGCTGAGCAAGCAGGAACTGCCGGTCTCCGCCTTCGAGAAGATCCGCACCACCGAGAACACCCTCGACCACTTCAAGGTGATCCTGACCGCGCCCGACCGCGTGGAGATCCCCTTCGGCAACACCACCAACCGGGAGATGTCCTCCTCTTGGCGCGGCCGGCCCGACGAGGCCCGGGCCTACCGGGACCAGGTGCAGCAGTACCTGATCCGGCTCACCGAGAAGGTCAAGATCATCCCCAAGTCCGACGCGACGCTCTCCGGGCACAGCGCGACCATCCCGGTCACCGTCCAGAACAGCCTCGTCCAGGACACCCACAACCTGGTCCTGCGGCTCCAGTCCGCCAACCCGACCCGGCTGATGTTCGGCGACAGCGGCGAGGCCCAGCAGGAAGTCGCGATCCAGGGCGGGCACAGCCAGACCGTGAAGTTCCCCGCCAACGCCACCGCGAGCGGCCCGGTCTCGGTGACGGCGCAGCTCTTCACCACCGACGGCGTGCCCTACGGGAAGGCCCGCAAGTTCACCGTCGAAGCCACCGAGGTGACCCCGACCGTCATGCTCGTCATCGCGGGCGGTGTCCTCCTCCTCGTGCTGGCCGGCATCAAGATGTACGCCAGCCGCAAGCGCGTCGCGGCACGCGCCGCCGGTGAGGAGAGCACGCAGCAGAGTGACGAGTCCCCGGACACCGGACCGCAAAGCGCGGACCCGTCCGGCACGGGTGAGACAGTGGACCGTTGAGCGATGCCGTGGCCGGTCGGCCTGGGGACGATGAGGTGGGGTTTCGATGAACGCGCCGTACGAAGGTGACCGCGCGCAGGGCACTGGCGGGCCCGCGCCCTCCCAGGGCACTGCCCCCGGTGCCCCGGTGCCGGGTCAGGTTCCCGCGCCCGCGCAAGCGCCGGACCACGACCCCTATGTCCAGGACGCCTACGCCTACGATCCGTACCGGGCACAGGACCTCTCAGCCCAGGACCCGGTGGCGGAGGTCCTCTACGACCGGGCCTCGCACCCGCCGCCCCCGCCCGGCACCTTCCAGGAGCCCGGTCCGCTCTACGCGGCCCCGCCGACCCCCTCCTACGCCCCGGACCCGCGGGTGTGGGCGCAGACCCCGCCGCCCGAGCCGGACGGCCCCTCCCGGCACCTTCCCTACGGCGACCACGCCACGACCACCCAGTTCGTCGGCGTGGACTCCCTCGTGACCAAGGCCGCCGACCAGGACCCCCGCCCCGACGCCTTCGCGCACCTCTACCGGGACCAGGACGCGGCGCCCCGCACGCCCGCCGAGGACGCGCCCGTGGCCGCCCCGGCGCCGAGCAAGCCCGCCGGACGCGCCTCCAGCCTGCTCAAGTCCAGCGCCCTGATGGCCGCCGGCACGATCGTCTCCCGCATCACCGGCTTCATGCGGACCCTGGTGATCGCCGGGGCGATCGGCGTCGCCACCCTCAACGACAGCTACCAGGTCGCCAACACCCTGCCGACGATGATCTACGTCCTGGTCGGCGGCGGCGCCCTCAACGCCGTCTTCATCCCGCAGCTGGTGCGCGCGATGAAGAACGACGAGGACGGGGGAGAGGCGTACGCCAACCGGCTGCTGACCCTCGTCATGGTCCTGCTCGGCGCCGTCACCGTGGTCTGCGTGCTCGCCGCCCCGCTGTTCATCGGCATGATGTCGCAGGGAATCGCCGACAACCCGCAGCGCCTGGACGTCGCCGTCGCCTTCGCCCACTACTGCCTGCCCACCATGTTCTTCATGGGCGTGCACGTGGTCCTCGGTCAGATCCTCAACGCCCGCGGCCGGTTCGGCGCGATGATGTGGACCCCGGTCCTCAACAACATCGTCGTCATCGCCACCTTCGGCGCCTTCATCTGGGCCTTCGGCGGCTTCACCACCACGGGCGTCACCGAGGCCGGCATCACCCCCGAAGGCGTCCGGCTCCTGGGCCTGGGCACCCTGCTCGGCCTCGTCGTCCAGTCCCTGGCGATGCTCCCGTACCTGCGCGACGCCGGCTTCAAGCCGCGCCTGCGGTTCGACTGGAAGGGCCACGGCCTCGGAAAGGCCGCCGGCCTGGCCAAGTGGACGTTCTTCTTCGTCCTCGCCAACCAGCTCGGCCTCATCGTCGTCACCCAGCTCGCCACCTGGGCGG
The DNA here is from genome assembly GCF_042722885.1 of Streptomyces sp. NPDC058401. Classification (NCBI taxonomy): domain Bacteria; kingdom Bacillati; phylum Actinomycetota; class Actinomycetes; order Kitasatosporales; family Streptomycetaceae; genus Streptomyces; species Streptomyces sp. NPDC058401. Next base: position 39,727 of record NZ_JBHXKA010000006.1, on the reverse strand, counting down.
GCGAGGTGGCCGACAAGCAGGGCCACGGCGGTACCGGCATCACCGGCTACAACTACGCCCTGCTGCTCTGGCAGATGCCGCAGGCCATCATCACCGTCTCCGTCATGACCGCCGTCCTGCCGCGCATCTCCCGGTCCGCCCACGACGGCGACGCCGCCGCCGTCCGCGACGACATCTCCTACGGACTGCGCACCTCGGCCGTCGCGATCGTGCCCTGCGCCTTCGCGTTCCTCGCCCTCGGCGTCCCCATGGCCGGCCTGCTGTACGCCGGTTCCGGCACCCAGAGCGCCCAGAACATCGGCTTCATCCTGATGGCCTTCGGCCTCGGACTGATCCCCTACTCCGTCCAGTACGTCGTCCTGCGCGGCTTCTACGCCTACGAGGACACCCGGACGCCCTTCTACAACACGGTCATCGTGGCCGCCGTCAACGCGGGCATGTCCGTCGTCGCCTTCCTGGTGCTCCCCGCCCGCTGGGCCGTCGTCGGCATGGCCGCCGCCTACGGCCTCGGCTACGCGGTGGGCGTCGGTGTCGCCTGGCGCCGACTGCGCACCCGCCTCGGCGGCGACCTCGACGGGGCGCACGTGATGCGCACCTACACCCGGCTCATCGGCGCCTGCGTCCCCGCCGCCGCCGTGGCCGGCGCCGTCGCCTTCGCCGTCCTGCACTTCATCGGCAGCGGGGCCCTCGGTTCCCTCACCGCCCTGGTGGCCGGCGGCATCGCCCTGGCGGCGGTGTTCCTCATCGCCGCCAAGCGGATGCGGGTCGAAGAACTCAACGCCATGGTCGGGATGGTCCGCGGACGCCTGGGACGCTGATGCGTACAACCTTCCTGCCCTCTGGCGTGTCGTGCAGATCGGTGGACTGTGGGCACAATTGGCATGGCTTCGCAGACTGGCCGACAGCGCGCAACGGATGGGGAGGCGGGGACGACGGTGGCGGAACGTAGCACGGCTGCCGTCGACGTGGCCGACAACAGCGGCGACGAGCCGCTGGCCGCGGAGACGGCCCAGGCCACGGCCGACGGGGTGGACACCCAGAACGGACAAGCCGCGGACGGAACCATGCCCGAGAAGGACGGCGAACGCAGGAACCCGGCACCCGCTGCCGCGCCCGAACTGCACAGCGGCCACAAGCTGGCCAGACGCTACCGGCTCGAAGAATGCGTCACCCGTCTGGACGGATTCAGCAGCTGGCGCGCGATGGACGAGAAGCTGCGCCGGGCCGTGGGCGTCCACCTGCTGCCCGCCGACCACGCGCGGGCCCGCGCCGTCCTGGCCGCCGCCCGCTCCTCCGCCCTGCTCGGCGACCCCCGGTTCGTCCAGGTCCTCGACGCCGTGGAGGAGAACGACCTCGTCTACGTCGTCCACGAGTGGCTCCCCGACGCCACGGAGCTCACCGCGGTCCTCGCGGCGGGCCCCATGGAGCCGCACGAGGCCTACCAGCTCGTCAGCCAGGTCTCCCAGGCCATGGCCGCCGCACACCGCGAGGGCCTGGCGCACCTGCGACTGACCCCCAGCGCGATACTGCGCACCTCCACCGGCCAGTACCGCATCCGCGGCCTCGCCGTGAACGCCGCCCTGCGCGGCATCACCAGCGAAACCCCGCAGCGCTCGGACACCGAGGCCATCGGCGCCCTCCTGTACGCCTCCCTGACCCAGCGCTGGCCGTACGAGAACGACGCCTACGGCCTCACCGGCCTGCCCAAGGGCGTCGGCCTGATCGCCCCCGACCAGGTCCGCGCGGGCGTGCACCGGGGTCTGGGCGAGCTGGCCATGCGCGCCCTCGCCAACGACGGGGCCACCGCCTCGCGGCAGGAACCCGCCTGCACCACCCCGGAAGAGCTCTCCAAGGCCGTGGCCGCGATGCCCCGCATCCGGCCGCCGGAGCCCACGTTCACCGCACCTCCGGAGTACCAGCACACCACGTACCAGCAGGGCAGCTACGGCAGGCCCCAGGGCCCCGGCATGCCCACCACCCAGGTCACCGTCGTCCCCCCGCCGCCGCCCCTGCAGAGCCGTACCGGGCGCGTCCTCAAGTGGGGCGTGGCCGCCCTGCTGATCGCCGCCCTCGGTCTGGGCAGCTGGCAGCTCGCCGACACCCTGCTCAACCGGAGCAACCAGGGCAGCACCAGCGGAAGCCAGACCAGCCACGAGAAGACCGAGGAGACCACGGAGAAGCCGGTACCCGTTCCCCTGGCCATCGCCGGTGCCCGCGAGTTCTCCGTGGACGACAAGCAACAGGACCCCGGAGGCGTCAAGTACACCTTCGACGGGGACTCCTCGACGTACTGGCGCACCCGGTTCTACCTCGACGGCCCCGACCTGAAGACGGAATACAAGGCCGGAGTCGGCATCGTCTACGACCTCGGCGCCGAACACGAGGTCAGCAGCGCCTCCATAGCGCTCCGGTTCGCGGGGGACCACACCACCACCACGCTCTACAAGGTCGATTCCCTGAACCCGTCCGGCAAGATCTCCGGCATGCCGAGGATCGCCACGGCCAAGACCACGGACACCAGCTTCAACCTGACCGCGGAGAAGCCGGTCAAGACCCGGTACGTCCTCCTCTGGATCACCGCGATGCCGTGGGCACCCGCCGACACCTACACCGGAGCCGGGTACAAGCAGGCCATCACGGACGTGAAGTTCACGGGCACGGGCTGACGGACAGCAGGGGAGGGGGCCGGCATTGGACGAAGCCACACCCGGTGGCCGCAGCGACCAGGAGCTCCTGTCGCTGCACGCCGCCGGAGACCCGGACGCCTTCGGCGAGCTCGTACGCCGGCACCGCGACCGGCTGTGGGCCGTGGCCCTGCGCACCCTCGGCGACCGGGAGGAAGCCGCCGACGCCGTGCAGGACGCCCTCGTCTCCGCCTACCGGGCCGCCCACACCTTCCGCGGTGAATCCGCCGTCACGACCTGGCTGCACCGCATCACCGTGAACGCCTGCCTGGACCGGGCCCGCAAGGCCGCCTCCCGCAGGACCTCCCCCCTCGACGACACGGACCGCTTGGAGCGCCTTCTGGAGCCCCACGAGTCCGCCGAGGCCCCCGCGGAGCGCCAGGACCTCCACCGGCAGCTACTGGCCGCCCTGAGCACCCTCCCGGCCGATCAGCGGGCCGCTCTGGTCCTCGTCGACATGCAGGGCTACCCCGTCGCCGAGGCCGCCCGCATCCTCGACGTCCCCACCGGCACCGTGAAGAGCCGCTGCGCCCGCGGACGGGCCAAACTCGTCCCGCTCCTCACTCATCTGCGCACGCATACCGGGGATAACACCGATACCGAGCGGGGAAGGAACCGGACACCGGGGACAACCGTCCCACCGGCGGCAGACCGCGGGGACCCGGCCCCGGACCCCAAGGCAGTGAAGGGCGGAGGTGGACGAGCGTGAGCCCCACAACCGGCACGACCGGCGCGACCGGCACGATCGGGCACCCCGACGTCTCGGAGATCTCCGAGCTGGCGGAAGGCCTCCTCTCCCCGTCCCGCACCGCGGAGGTCCGCAGTCATCTCGACGGCTGCCTCCTGTGCGCGGACGTCCGTGCCTCCCTGGAGGAGATCCGGGCCCTGCTCGGCACCCTGCCCGGGCCCGCCCGGATGCCCGCCGACATCTCCGGCCGGATCGACGCGGCCCTCGCCGCCGAAGCACTCCTCGACGCCACCGCCCCGCACGGGGAGCCCGGAGCCGAGCGGCCCGCCCCGGTGGCCGACGGGGCCTCCGGTCCCGATGTTTCACGTGAAACACGCCCCGCCCCGCTCGGTGAGACGGGCGCCCCGCGGCCCTCCGGTCACCCGACCGGCGCAACCGGCCCCGGACGGCGTCGCGCACGCCGCCGGATCGCCCTCGCCGGCGGACTGCTCGCGGCGTGCGCCGCAGGCGTCCTGGTGTTCGGCCTGACGTCCGGGGACCACCCCGCGCAGGACATGTCCGCGCGCAGCGACGCCTCCGCCGCACGGTCCGGATCCGGCACGCCCGAGTACACCGCTCAAGGGCTCCCCGGCACGGTGCGCGAGCTCCTCGCGTCCGCCGCCCCCGGAGACAAGGCGACGGGGGAGGGGAACAACACCTTCGGCGTGGAGAACACCCCCCCGACCGCACCGAGCGCCGCCCCGGCCGACGGGCTGACACCCGCGGCACCCGCCTGCGTGCAGCAAGCCACCGGCCGCACCGAGACCCCCCTGGGCTTCGAGTCCGGCACCTACGAGGGCAAGGACGTCTTCCTCCTCGTCCTGCCCCACCCCGGCGACCCCACCTCCGTGGACGCCTATCTCATCGGCTCCGCGTGCGTCAGCGACCCCTCGGCCGCCCCCGGAAAGCCGCTGCTCACGCAGACCTATCCGCGGAGCTGAAAGACCGGAAAGCCCGGGGGGACAACTCGGGAATGCGGGCGCCGTAGGATCCGTTGGGTGGGGTGAGAGTCCACACCGGCCCCCCGGTAGGCAGCAGGCAGTCCGCAGAGACGAGGAATCAACCCGTGAGCGACGTACGAAACGTGATCATCATCGGCTCCGGGCCGGCCGGTTACACCGCCGCCCTGTACACCGCACGCGCTTCGCTCAAGCCCCTGGTCTTCGAAGGCGCCGTCACCGCCGGTGGCGCACTGATGAACACCACCGAGGTCGAAAACTTCCCCGGTTTCCAGGACGGCATCATGGGGCCGGACCTCATGGACAACATGCGTGGCCAGGCCGAGCGCTTCGGCGCCGAGCTGGTTCCGGACGACGTCGTGGCCGTGGACCTCACCGGTGACATCAAGACCGTCACCGACACCGCCGGCAACGTGCACCGCGCCAAGGCCGTGATCGTGACCACCGGTTCGCAGCACCGCAAGCTCGGCCTTCCCAACGAGGACGCCCTCTCGGGCCGCGGCGTCTCCTGGTGCGCGACCTGCGACGGATTCTTCTTCAAGGACCACGACATCGCCGTGATCGGCGGCGGTGACACCGCGATCGAGGAAGCGACCTTCCTCTCCCGGTTCGCCAAGTCCGTCACGATCGTCCACCGCCGCGACTCCCTGCGCGCCTCCAAGGCCATGCAGGACCGCGCCTTCGCCGACCCGAAGATCAAGTTCGCCTGGGACAGCGAGGTCGCCGAGATCCACGGCGAGCAGAAGCTCACCGGCCTCACCCTGCGCAACACCAAGACCGGTGAGACCTCCGCGCTGCCCGTGACCGGCCTCTTCATCGCCGTCGGCCACGACCCCCGCACGGAACTGTTCAAGGACCAGCTCGACCTCGACGACGAGGGCTACCTCAAGGTCGACGCCCCCTCCACCCGCACCAGCGTCACCGGTGTGTTCGGCGCGGGCGACGTGGTCGACCACACCTACCGTCAGGCCATCACCGCCGCGGGCACGGGTTGCTCCGCGGCCCTCGACGCCGAGCGCTTCCTCGCCGCCCTCGCGGACGCCGAGAAGGCGCACGCGGCGGTCTGACACCCTCAAGCAGCACCACACCCCACTCCCCGCAGGAAAAGAAGGAGGCCGCTGTGGCCGGCACCCTCAAGACCGTCACCGACGCAAGCTTCGATGACGACGTCCTCAAGAGCGACAAGCCCGTCCTGGTGGACTTCTGGGCCGCCTGGTGCGGTCCGTGCCGCCAGATCGCCCCGTCCCTCGAGGCCATCGCCTCCGAGTACGGCGACGAGATCGAGATCGTCAAGCTCAACATCGACGAGAACCCGGAGACGGCCGCCAAGTACGGCGTCATGTCCATCCCGACCCTGAACGTCTACCAGGGCGGCGAGGTCGTCAAGACCATCGTCGGCGCCAAGCCGAAGGCCGCCATCCTGCGCGACCTGGACGGCTTCGTCACCATCAAGGCCTGACGCACCGGCGTCCGGGACCGGACGCGAACGTTGTGACACGGGGCCGCCCCCTGCCAGGGGCGGCCCCGTCCGCATGCCGGGCCGCCGGCCCGAGAGCAGGGTGCTCCCGTCTCACAGCGGACGCAGCGCCGGTTCCTTACGGGCCGCACCCAGCAGCCGGTCCAGGGCCAGCTCCACGTCTTCCTTCCACGACAGCGTGGACCGCAGCTCCAACCGCAGCCGGGGACGCGTCGGATGCGGGCGCACCGTCTTGAAGCCCACGGCCAGCAGATGGTCCGCGGGCAGCAGACAGGCCGGACCGTCCCAGCGGGCGTCACCGAAGGCCTCGATCGCCCGGAACCCCCTGCCCAGCAGATCCTTCGCCACCGTCTGGACCATCACCCGCCCCAGCCCCTGGCCCTGATACCCCGGCATGATCCACGAGGTGATGAGCTGCACGGCGTCCGGTGACACCGGGCTGGTCGGGAACGCGGTCGCACGCGGCACGTAGGCCGGCGGCGCGTACAGGACGAAGCCCACGGGAACCTCGTCCACGTAGACCACCCGGCCGCACGAGCCCCACTCCAGCAGGACGGCGGAGATCCACGCCTCCTTCTCCTCGGCAGGGTTCCCCGCCTTCACGGCCGCCTCGCCGCTGACGGGGTCCAGCTCCCAGAAGACGCAGGACCGGCAACGCCGGGGCAGGTCTTGAAGGTTGTCCAGCGTGAGCGGTACCAGCCGACGACCCATGACCGCATCGTATCCACAGCTCGAATCACCCGAAACCGCAACAAGGCAAAGGGGCGGACCGCACCGGCTCCCACCGGCACGACCCGCCCCCAGGCGGTGGGTTACTCCCCGCCGGCGCCCTGGTCCAGCACCCGGCCCTCGCCCGGCGCCAAGGTCCCCAGAATCCGCTCCAGGTCCTCCATCGACGCGAACTCGACGGTGATCTTGCCCTTCTTCTGGCCCAGATCCACCTTCACCCGCGTCTCGAACCGGTCCGACAGCCGCGTCGCCAGCTCGTTGAGCGCGGGAGCGACCCGGGCACCCGCCCGCGGGCCCTTCGGCTTCACCGCACTCGGCGACTCCGAGCCCATCAGCGCCACGATCTCCTCGATCGCACGCACCGACAGCCCCTCGGCCACGATCCGGTGCGCCAGCCGGTCCTGCTCCTCGGAGTTGTCCACCGCCAGCAGGGCCCGCGCGTGCCCCGCCGAGAGCACGCCCGCCGCCACCCGGCGCTGCACGGGCGGGGAGAGCTTCAGCAGACGCAGCGTGTTCGAAACCTGCGGGCGGGAACGCCCGATCCGGTCCGCCAGCTGGTCGTGCGTGCACTTGAAGTCCTGGAGCAGCTGGTCGTACGCGGCCGCCTCCTCCAAGGGGTTCAGCTGCGCCCGGTGCAGGTTCTCCAGGAGAGCGTCCAGCAGCAGCTTCTCGTCGTCCGTGGCCCGGATGATCGCCGGAATCCGGTTCAGGCCGGCCTCCCGGCACGCCCGCCAGCGACGCTCGCCCATGATCAGCTCATAGCGGCCCGGTCCGGACTGGCGCACCACCACCGGCTGGAGCAGACCCACCTCCTGAATGGAGGTCACCAGCTCGGCCAGCGCGTCCTCGTCGAACACCTCGCGCGGCTGCCGCGGGTTCGGCGTGATGGAGTCCATCGGGAGCTCCGCGAACGTGGCCCCCGCCACCTCACCGGACTCGGGAGCCGCGACCGGCTCCGGCTCGCTCACGGACGCGCCCACTGCCGATGTTTCACGTGAAACATCGGCCTGCGCCAGCGAAGCCAGCTTCGCCGCCGCGATGCCCCGCTCCGAGGTCAGCACCGGCAGCGCCGACGGAGACGTCGACCCGGAGCCGATCACCGGCGGCACCTTCTCCTGGGGAGCCGCGGGAATCAGCGCGCCGAGCCCCCGCCCCAGCCCCCTACGTCGCTCACTCACTGGATCCCCTCCGCCATGCTCTGCGTGTTGTTCATGCCCGCACCTTGATGGGGGTGCTGGGGGTCGTACTGGAATCCGGCCCCGCGCAGCGCGATCTCCCGCGCCGCCTCCAGATAGGAGAGGGAACCGCTGGAACCCGGGTCATACGTCAGCACCGTCTGCCCGTAGCTCGGAGCCTCGGAGATGCGGACCGACCGCGGGATGCTCGTGCGCAGCACCTCCTTGCCGAAGTGGGTGCGCACCTCCTCCGCCACCTGCGAGGCCAGCCGGGTCCTGCCGTCGTACATCGTCAGCAGGATGGTGGACACGTGCAGCGTCGGGTTCAGGTGGGCCCGCACCAGGTCCACGTTGCGCAGCAGCTGACCGAGCCCCTCCAGCGCGTAGTACTCGCACTGGATCGGGATCAGCACCTCGGCGCCCGCGACCAGGGCGTTCACCGTCAGCAGGCCCAGCGAGGGCGGGCAGTCGATCAGGATGTAGTCGAGCGGCTGCTCGTACGCCTGGATGGCCCGCTGGAGACGGCTTTCCCGTGCCACGAGGGACACCAGCTCGATCTCCGCACCCGCCAGGTCGATGGTGGCCGGCGCACAGAAGAGGCCCTCCACATCGGCCACCGGCTGGACGACCTCCATCAGCGGGCGGCTGTCCACGAGCACGTCGTAGACGGACGGCACGTCCGCGTGGTGGTCGATGCCCAGCGCCGTAGAGGCATTGCCCTGCGGGTCGAGGTCGACCACCAGGACCCGTGCACCGTGCAGGGCCAGGGATGCGGCCAGGTTCACGGTCGACGTGGTCTTGCCCACGCCGCCCTTCTGGTTGGCCACCACCATGATCCGGGTCTTCGGGGGCCTGGGCAGGCCTTCACCCGCACGGCCCAGCGCCTCGACCGCGATCTGGGCGGCTCGGCCGATGGGCGTGTCCTCGTTGTCCACGAGGGGCGGGACCGATGTTTCACGTGAAACATCGGCGCCCGGGGATTCAGAGCGGGGACCAGGGACCGGATCGGCCATCGGCCCCGCAAGGTTGGCGTCTGACCGCACGGTGTCACTCTCCTCGGCATCAGGCTCGCGATGAACAGAGCCTGCCATGTCACCGGGGTCGCGAACCAGCGGGGCCCGTACTCCTGTGGATGAATCCACCGATGTGGACAACTCCGTCCCCCCTTCGCCCTTGCGGAGACGGGGGGACGTGGCCGCACGACCGCGGCTGATGATTCCGTGCAGCAGAGAGCGACGTTTCACGTGAAACACGATGCCCGGACGGAGTCATCCGGCCGCTACGACACTCCGAAATCCATACCTATAGGGCTCAACACCCCTGCGGTACGCCTGCGAGCGCTGCCCGCAGGGGGCTCAGCGACGCCGGCGCGTACGGCTCGTACGGGCGGCCTTGGCCCGCTTCGCCGCGAACCGCACCCCGCCGGGGCTCTCCCCGACCTCGACCCGCACCACGGTGGACAGCGGGTCCACGATCCCCTCGCCCACGTGCAGCACCGAGGTCTTCACCACACCGAGCTTGGTCAGCGCGGCCTTCGCCGCCACCAGCTCCTCCTCGGCGGTGTCGCCCTTCAGCGCCAGCATCTCGCCGTACGGGCGCAGCAAGGGCACGCCCCATCCCGCGAGCCGGTCGAGCGGGGCCACCGCCCGGGCCGTCACCACGTGCACCGGCTGGAGCTTGCCGAGGACTTCCTCGGCCCGCCCGCGCACCACCGTCACGTGGTCGAGCCCCAGCAGCTCCACGACCTCCTGGAGGAAGTTCGTGCGGCGCAGCAGCGGCTCCAGCAGGGTGATCTTCAGGTCCCGGCGGACCAGGGCCAGCGGAATACCGGGGAGCCCGGCACCCGAGCCCACGTCGCACACGGTGACGCCCTCGGGCACCACTTCCGAGAGCACGGCGCAGTTCAGCAGGTGCCTCTCCCAGAGCCGCGGCACCTCGCGCGGCCCGATCAGGCCCCGCTTGACACCCGCGTCCGCCAGCAGCTCCGCGTACCGCACAGCTTCCGGGTAATGCTCGCCGAACACCGCACGCGCCTCTTCGGGTGCCTGGGGCGCTTCTTCGGGCATCGGGGGAAGCTCAGCTGCCTCCGTCACGGGGACCGTCCTTCCGTACCGCATGGTGGTGAACCCACATCGTCACTGTCGTCACTGCCAGGCTGACAAAGATCGGCCCCGCCTGCGAAACAGGCGGGGCCGGACACACAGGCTTCCGGTCAGGCCGGAAGCACGACGACGAAGCGCTGCGGCTCCTCGCCCTCGGACTCGCTCCGCAGACCGGCGGCGGCCACGGCGTCGTGGACGACCTTCCGCTCGAAGGGGGTCATCGGGTCCAGCTTGAGGGGCTCTCCGGACGACTTCACGTCTTCCGCGGCCTTGATGCCGAGGGCAGTCAGCTCCTCGCGCTTCTTCGCCCGGAAGCCGCCGATGTCCAGCATCAGCCGGCTGCGGTCCCCGGTCTCGCGGTGCACGGCGAGGCGGGTCAGCTCCTGCAGAGCCTCCAGCACCTCGCCGTCGCGGCCCACGAGCTTCTGCAGGTCGCGCGCGGACTCGCTGACGATGGAGACCGAGGCGCGGTCCGCCTCGACGTCCATGTCGATGTCGCCGTCCAGGTCGGCGATGTCCAGCAGACCCTCAAGGTAGTCGGCCGCGATCTCACCCTCCTGCTCGAGGCGGGTCAGGGTGTCGCCACTCTCAGCGGCGGCGGTGGTGGTGCCTTCCGTCACGGGAGGGACTCCTTCTTACTTCTTGGGAGAGGGCTTGCTGGGGGGCGTCTGACGCTGCGACTTCGACTGCCGCTTGGGCTGCTGCCGCTTCTGGCCACCACCGCCGGCCGCGTCGGAGTCGACGGTCGCCTCGACGCTCTTCGCCACGGAGCCGTCCGCTTCCGCGGCCAGGCCCTGCTTGGTCAGACCGGTGATGAACTTGCGCTCGTTGTCGTTGCGGTCCGGGCCCTTGGCCACGATCGCCGCGACGATCTTCTTCTTGCCCCGGGCCTTGAGCTCGCCGTGCGCGGTGATCTGCTTCAGCAGGCGCGTCAGGTACTGGTCCTGGGCCAGGCTGCCGGGGGTGGGGTTCCGGTTGATCACGAACATCTGCTGGCCCATGGTCCACAGGTTCGTGGTCAGCCAGTAGACGAGGACGCCGACGGGGAAGTTGATACCCATGAAGGCGAAGATCAGGGGGAAGACGTACATCAGCATCTTCTGCTGCTGCATGAACGGCGTCTTGACCGAGAGGTCGACGTTCTTCTGCATCAGCTGGCGCTGCGTGTAGAACTGCGACAGCGACATCATCACGATCATGATGGCGGTGACGATCCGCACGTCCGTGATCGAGGCGCCCAGAGCGGCGACCTTGTCGGCGCTGTCCGTGAACTTGGACGCCAGCGGGGCGCCGAAGATGTGCGCGTTACGCGCGCTCTCCAGCAGCGGGCCGTCGATCTCGCCGATCGGCTTGCCGTTGGCGATGCCGGCGAGCACGTGGTAGAGCGCAAAGAAGAACGGGGACTGCGCCAGGATGGGAAGGCACGAGGAGAGCGGGTTGGTACCCGTCTCCTTGTACAGCTTCATCATCTCTTCGGACTGGCGCTGCTTGTCGTTCTTGTAGCGCTCCTGGATCGCCTTCATCTTCGGCTGGATCGCCTGCATGCCGCGCGTCGCCTTGATCTGCTTCACGAAGAGCGGGATCAGGCAGATACGGATCAAGATCACCAGGGAGACGATGGACAGGCCCCAGGCCCAGCCACTGTCGGCGCCGAACATGGCGCCGTACACCTTGTGGAACTGGACGATGATCCACGAGACAGGCGTGGTAATAAAGCTGAACAGACTGGCAATCGTGTCCACTAATCAGGCTCCTTGAGCATTGCGAGATCTACGCAACGCACTGCGCAGCTGCTCGTGCCAACGCGGGCGTTTCCGGGGTGGGACGTGGTCCACACCACCCGGGGACCACGGATTGCACCGCAGGATCCGCCAGGCGGTCAGAGCCGTCCCCTTCACCGCACCATGCCGGTCGATGGCCGTGTACCCGTAGTGCGAACACGAGGGGTAGTAGCGGCACACCGGCCCGAGCAGCGGACTGATCGTCCACTGGTACAGCTTGATCAATGCGAGCAGCGGGTACTTCATCGAGCCACGCCTCCCAAGAGCCGCAGCAGTGCGGCATCGAGGTCCCGGGCCAGCTCGTCGAGACCGGCATCACCCGCTCCGGGCAGAGCCCGTACCACCATCAGGCTACCTTCGGGCAGCTGAGACAGCCGCTCGCGGACGAGATGGCGCAAACGGCGCTTGACCCGGTTGCGTACGACAGCGATGCCGACAGCCTTGCTGACGACGAAACCCGCACGCGTCGAGGGATCGATCTCCCCCGACGCGTGCGGGTCCGTTGCACCGCTTGTACGTAGGTGGACGACGAGGAGCGGGCGACCAGCCCGGCGACCTCGGCGTACCGCGCTCGCGAAGTCCTCGCGCCGCCTCAGCCGATGTTCGGGAGACAGCACGACGTCACGATCCGCCCGTCAGTTACGCGGAGAGTTCGGCGCGGCCCTTGCCACGACGGTTCGCGAGGATGGCGCGGCCGGCACGGGTACGCATCCGGAGACGGAAGCCGTGGGTCTTGGCACGACGGCGGTTGTTCGGCTGGAAGGTGCGCTTGCTCACTCGGGGGCTCCAGAGAATAAATCGTTATGGCGGGACATCGCTCGCCTGGCTGTCACCGTGCGCCCACGAGGAGAACTCTCGCGTGTACGCCCGAGTGGCACCGCAAAACGATCACGATCAGTGATCTTCGCCCATCGGTAGGCAGGCGGCAGCAGCCATCGACAACTCGACCTCGTTACGGTACGCGCGGCTACGCCATCCGGTCAAACCGAGCCGACGGTGCCCCACACTGTGCACAGGCTGTGGACAACGACTTGAACCGTACCCGCTGGCCTGACTACCGTTGCCTGACCCTGGATTTTTTGTCCCGACCGTCCCAAAGAACCACACATTCGTGGGACCCCCTCTGAGAGAGCGTGCTCTGTGGCTGACGTACCTGCCGATCTTGCCGCAGTGTGGCCAAGGGTGCTCGAAAAGCTCCTCGGGGAGGGACAGAACAGCATCGAACCCAAGGACAAGCAGTGGGTCGAGCGCTGTCAGCCCCTGGCCCTGGTCGCGGACACCGCCCTGCTCGCCGTCCCCAACGAGTACGGCAAGCGCGTCCTCGAAGGCCGGCTCGCCCCGCTGATCAGCGACGCCCTCAGCCGTGAGTGCGGCCGCCCGATCCGGATCGCGATCACCGTCGACGACTCGGCCGGCGAGCCCTCGCCCCCGGCCCCGGCCGCTTCCTCCTCCCACGAGGGCTACGAACCGTACGGCGGCCAGCGCCCCGGCGGGCACACCGGACCGATGGGCCACACCGGCCCCGGCGGCCACACCGGTCCCGCCGACGACCAGCTGCCCAACGCCCGCCCCGCCTACCCGGACTACCAGCAGCAGCGCTCCGAGCCCGGCGCCTGGCCCCGCGGCGGCCAGCAGGACGACTACGGCTGGCAGCAGCCGCGCCTCGGCGGCTTCCCCGAGCGCGACCCGTACGCCTCCCCGCAGCCGGGCTACATGCAGCAGTCCGAGCCCTCCTCCTACGACCAGGGCTCCTACGAACAGCAGAAGTACGAGCAGCAGCAGTACGAGGGGCAGCAGCAGCGCTCCTCCCGCCAGTACGAGCAGCAGCAGTACGAGCAGCAGTCGGCCCCGCGTCCGGCCCCCAGCCGGCCCGCGCCCTCGGCGCCGTCCGGCGGTTCCACCTCGGGACCGCTCGAGCCGACCGCCCGGCTGAACCCCAAGTACCTCTTCGACACCTTCGTCATCGGCGCCTCCAACCGCTTCGCGCACGCCGCCGCGGTGGCCGTCGCCGAGGCGCCGGCGAAGGCGTACAACCCCCTCTTCATCTACGGGGAGTCGGGCCTCGGCAAGACGCACCTCCTGCACGCCATCGGGCACTACGCGCGGAGCCTCTACCCCGGCACCCGCGTGCGGTACGTGAGCTCCGAGGAGTTCACCAACGAGTTCATCAACTCGATCCGCGACGGCAAGGGCGACGCGTTCCGCAAGCGCTACCGCGAGATGGACATCCTGCTCGTCGACGACATCCAGTTCCTCGCGAGCAAGGAGTCGACGCAGGAGGAGTTCTTCCACACCTTCAACACGCTCCACAACGCCAACAAGCAGATCGTGCTCTCCTCCGACCGGCCGCCCAAGCAGCTCGCCACCCTGGAGGACCGGCTCCGCAACCGCTTCGAGTGGGGCCTGATCACCGACGTCCAGCCGCCCGAGCTGGAGACCCGCATCGCGATCCTGCGCAAGAAGGCCGTCCAGGAGCAGCTCAACGCCCCGCCGGAGGTCCTGGAGTTCATCGCCTCCCGCATCTCGCGCAACATCCGCGAGCTGGAGGGGGCGCTGATCCGGGTCACGGCCTTCGCGAGCCTGAACCGGCAGCCGGTCGACCTGGGCCTGACCGAGGACGTCCTGAAGAACCTGATCCCGGGCGGCGAGGACAGCTCGCCCGAGATCACCGCCACCGACATCATGGCGGCCACCGCCGACTACTTCGGGCTGACCGTGGACGACCTGTGCGGCTCCTCGCGCAGCCGGGTCCTGGTCACCGCCCGGCAGATCTCCATGTACCTGTGCCGGGAGCTCACGGACCTGTCGCTGCCCAAGATCGGGGCGCAGTTCGGCGGCCGCGACCACACGACCGTCATGCACGCGGACCGCAAGATCCGCGCCCTGATGGCGGAGCGCCGCTCCATCTACAACCAGGTGACCGAGCTCACCAACCGCATCAAGAACGGCTGACGCGGGCTCTGTGTACGTGCCGTTCGGGCGCCGCCGAGGCCCCTTCAAACGCTGTGAGAGGGCGCTTCCGGGTCACTTCGGGGGCGCCCTTCTTCATGCGTGCGCCCCTTGCCTGTTCGAATACGCCCCCTCGGGGGCAACTCATCCACAGATTGGGCGACTTTCTTCCGTCCACAGCCTGGGGACGGGTTCCACAACCCACAAGACTGTCCACAGGGCCCAGGTGTGAGGCACCATCAGGGCTGGTCAGACCCCTGTGGAATTGTGCGCAACGACTATCCACAGGCTGTGGACGAAATATTCATCCACAGGTCTGTCCACCGCGTTGTCCACCGGCGGTCCACAGCTTCCCGGGTGCTGTGCACAGGATCAGACGAGTTCCCCACACCGTTGTCCACTGTTCGGCAACCGGGAACCCCCCGTCACCGCCCCGAGTGAAAGCGGTCACACCGAAGTCGACGTTTGGGTTGTGGAGTACTCGGGAAAACCTGGGGACGCACCTGTGGAGTACTCGGGGTCATCTGGGGATGGCCTGTGCAGAAGTTTTCGTTCTCCACAGAGACACGTGGTTGTCCACCGGTGTCGCCCACAGGGTGTGTGCATAAAAAACCGGGGTTGACCTGTGGAAACACTGTTATCCACCGTTTCCACAGGCCCTACTACTACCCCCATAGAGAGTTAGCCCGGTTTCGGTTTTCAAGCAGGTCCTGTGCACAACTCGGTGGATCGCCCTCCCCGACACCTCGCTCCCGACTTGACCGCCAGCAGCGACGACTGTCGGCGCCGTACGTCAGACTGGTCCCCGGCATCGGTCGAGGCATCGACGAGCCGACGACGAAGGCCGGCAGACGAGCGAGCAACAGCAGGAGGCGGTTTCCGGTGAAGATCCGGGTGGAGCGCGACGTACTCGCGGAGGCGGTGGCCTGGGCTGCCCGTAGCCTCCCGGCCCGGCCGCCGGTGCCCGTTCTCGCGGGCCTGCTGCTGAAGGCCGAGGAGGGCAAGCTGTCCCTCTCCGGCTTCGACTACGAGGTCTCGGCCCGCGTCTCCGTCGAGGCGGACGTCGAGGAGGACGGCACGGTCCTGGTCTCCGGCCGGCTGCTCGCCGACATCTGCCGCGCCCTGCCCAACCGACCGGTGGAGATTTCCACAGACGGTGTACGGGCGACCGTGGTCTGCGGCTCCTCGCGGTTCACACTCCACACCCTGCCCGTGGAGGAATACCCGGCGCTGCCGACGATGCCCACCGCGACCGGCACCGTGCCCGGCGAGGTCTTCGCCTCCGCCGCCGCCCAGGTCGCCATCGCCGCGGGCCGCGACGACACGCTGCCCGTGCTGACCGGTGTCCGCATCGAGATCGAGGGCGACAAGGTCACCCTGGCCTCCACCGACCGCTACCGCTTCGCGGTCCGCGAGTTCCTGTGGAAGCCCGAGGACCCCGAGGCCTCGGCCGTGGCCCTGGTGCCCGCCAAGACCCTCCTGGACACCGCCAAGTCGCTCACCAGCGGCGACACGGTCACCATCGCGCTGTCGGGCTCCGGCCAGGGCGAGGGCCTCATCGGCTTCGAGGGCGCCGGCCGCCGCACCACGACCCGCCTTCTCGAGGGCGACCTGCCGAAGTACCGCACGCTCTTCCCGACGGAGTTCAACTCGGTCGCCGTGATCGAGACCGCCCCGTTCGTCGAGGCCGTCAAGCGCGTGGCCCTCGTCGCCGAGCGCAACACCCCGGTCCGCCTCAGCTTCGAGCAGGGCGTGCTGATCCTGGAGGCCGGCTCCTCCGACGATGCACAGGCTGTGGAGCGCGTCGACGCGAAGCTGGAGGGCGACGACATCTCGATCGCCTTCAACCCGACCTTCCTGCTGGACGGCCTGAGCGCGATCGACTCGCCCGCCGCGCAGCTGAGCTTCACCACGTCCACCAAGCCGGCGCTGCTCAGCGGCCGCCCGGCGGTCGACGCCGAGGCCGACGAGGCGTACAAGTACCTGATCATGCCGGTCCGCCTCTCCGGCTGACCCAGGAAACGACGCGGCAAGCCCCCTCGGGCCCGGCCCCGCTTCCCGCGGGACCGGGCCCGAGGGCGTTCCGCCTCCCCGCCGGCGCAGCCCCGTAGCAGCCCGGCAGAGGCCCCTCGGGGGCCGTGCGGGAGCCCGTACGGAGCCTCGTGCGCGGCCCGCCCCGGCGCTCGGCGCCGACACCCGGAGTGCCCGTGGCGCCGGGCGGCACGGCCCGGCGTAGGCTCGGCACGGGGGATGTCCCCGGGCGGGGCGCACCCCGGCACAGACGGCCACAACGGTTAAGGAACCACCTGATGGAGCTTGGTCTCGTCGGTCTCGGCAAGATGGGCGGCAACATGCGCGAGCGCATCCGCCGCGCCGGCCACACCGTCATCGGATACGACCGCAACCCGGACCTCGCCGATGTCCACAGCCTGTCGGAACTTGTGGACAGCCTGCAGGCCCCCCGCGTGGTGTGGGTCATGGTCCCGGCGGGTGCGGCGACGCAGTCCACCGTGGACGAGCTCGCCGGCCTGCTCTCGCCCGGCGACATCGTCGTGGACGGCGGCAACTCCCGCTGGACCGACGACGAGAAGCACGGCGCCGAGCTGGCCGCCAAGGGCATCGGCTTCGTGGACTGCGGAGTCTCGGGCGGCGTGTGGGGCCTGGAGAACGGCTACGCGCTGATGTACGGCGGCGACAAGGACCACGTCGCGACCGTCCAGCCGATCTTCGACGCCCTCAAGCCCGAGGGCGAGTTCGGCGCCGTGCACGCCGGCAAGATCGGCGCCGGCCACTTCGCGAAGATGGTCCACAACGGCATCGAGTACGCCATGATGCAGGCCTACGCCGAGGGCTGGGAGCTCCTGGAGAAGGTCGACTCGGTCACCGACGTCCGCGAGGTGTTCCGGTCCTGGCAGGAGGGCACGGTCATCCGTTCCTGGCTGCTGGACCTGGCCGTGAACGCGCTGGACGAGGACGAGCACCTGCAGCAGCTGCGCGGCTTCGCGCAGGACTCCGGCGAGGGCCGCTGGACGGTCGAGGCCGCGATCGACAACGCCGTGCCGCTGCCCGCGATCACGGCCTCGCTCTTCGCGCGCTTCGCGTCCCGCCAGGACGACTCCCCGCAGATGAAGATGATCGCCGCGCTGCGCAACCAGTTCGGCGGCCACGCGGTCGAGAAGAAGTAATCCACAACCGCTCCACAGGTCCACCGTGCACATGTGCACAGTCCCGAAGTGCACAGTCCGGTGCACAGCCTGTGGAGCGGAGCACGGCAGAGCAGCAGGAAGCCGGGGGAGGTCGGCGCCGTATGCACGTTTCGCATCTCTCGTTGGCCGACTTCCGCTCGTACGCCCGGGCCGAGGTTCCTCTCGACCCGGGCGTCACCGCTTTCGTCGGCCCCAACGGGCAGGGCAAGACCAATCTCGTCGAGGCGATCGGCTACCTCGCGACCCTCGGCAGCCACCGCGTCTCCGCGGACGCCCCGCTCGTGCGGATGGGCGCCGAGCGCGCCGTCATCCGGGCCGCGGTCATCCAGGGCGAGCGGCAGCAGCTCGTGGAGCTGGAGCTGAACCCGGGCCGCGCCAACCGGGCCCGCATCAACCGGTCCTCGCAGGTCAGGCCGCGGGACGTGCTGGGCATCGTGCGCACGGTGCTGTTCGCCCCCGAGGACCTGGCCCTGGTCAAGGGCGACCCCGGGGAGCGGCGCCGCTTCCTCGACGAGCTCGTCACGGCCCGCTCGCCGCGCATGTCGGCCGTCCGCTCGGACTACGAGCGGGTGCTCAAGCAGCGCAACACCCTGCTGAAGTCGGCGGCGATGGCCCGCCGGCACGGCGGCCGCTCCATGGACATGTCCACGCTCGACGTGTGGGACCAGCACCTGGCGCGCACGGGCGCGGAACTGCTCGCCCACCGGCTCGACCTGATCGCGACCCTGCTGCCGCTGGCGGACAAGGCGTACGAGCAGCTCGCGCCCGGCGGCGGCCCGCTCGGCGCGGCCTACAAGTCCTCCGCGGGCGAGCAGGTGGACAGCGGCGGGGCCCGCACCCGCGAGGCCCTGTACGAGGTCCTCCTCGGCTCGCTGGCGGAGGTGCGCAAGCAGGAGATCGAGCGCGGGGTGACCCTGGTCGGCCCGCACCGCGACGACGTGGTGCTGCGCCTCGGGGAGCTGCCGGCCAAGGGGTACGCGAGCCACGGCGAGTCCTGGTCCTACGCGCTGGCCCTGCGGCTGGCCTCCTACGAGCTGCTGCGTTCCGAGGGCAGTGAGCCGGTGCTGATCCTCGACGACGTGTTCGCGGAGCTGGACTCCCGGCGCCGGGAGCGGCTGGCGGAGCTGGTGGCGCCGGGCGAGCAGGTGCTGGTGACGGCGGCGGTCGACGACGACGTGCCCGGGGTGCTGGTCGGGACCCGGTTCGCGGTGTCCGGCGGGGAGGTGACCCGGCTGTGAGCGGCAAGGAGCAGGGCTCGCCGCAGGAACCCCAGGATGTGCCGCGCAAGGCGGCCGAGCCCTCGGGCGTGGACCTGGCGCGCCAGGCGCTGGCGGCCGCGCGCGAGCAGGCGCGGGCCCGCGGCAACGCGGCGCAGAACAAGAAGGGCAGCTACCGGCCGGGCCTGCGCTCGGGCGCCCGCGCCGACGGCCGGGACCCGATGCCGCTGATGGCGGCCCTGGACCGGCTGCGCACGGAGCGCGGCTGGGAGATGCCGATGGCGGTGGCGGGCGTGATGGAGCGCTGGCCCGAGATCGTCGGCCAGGACATCGCCGCGCACTGTGTGCCGGACCGGTACGAGGACCGCGAGCTGGTGGTGCGCTGCGATTCCTCGGCGTGGGCGGCGCAGCTGAAGCTGCTGGCCCCGCAGCTGGTGGCGCGGCTCAACGCGGACCTGGGGCAGGGCACCGTACGGCTGATCAAGGTGCACGGTCCGGGTGGCGGGCCGAAGCGGTACGGGCCCCTGCGGGCGCCGGGGAGCACCGGCCCGGGGGACACCTACGGGTGATCGGCAGATCCCGACCCGGCGCGGTCCGACCGTGCGCGGGCGGTTTCGCGCGCCCTCCCGCCTACTCACCCGTACGGGTGAGTAGGGGTCCGGCGGCCACCCGTACGGACGGCTCCGCGGGTGGTGTCCCTCACGGTAGCGGGAGGTTGACAGCCCGAAGCGCTCAATGCCCGTGTGAGCCTCTTTGAGCCCCTCCCTGGATATGGGGAGTCGGAGAGAGGAGTTTCCGGGCGGCACATGCGGACTCAGGTACCGGCAAACGCCCATTCACGGGGGTGATACCGGTAGACTGAACGAGAATCCCGCGCATGCGCGGGATCCAGTCGAGTAAAGCTGACCACCGCTGACAACGCAGATCGACGCAGCCGCTCCCGCTTGCATGCATGCCGGCCCGGAGTACGGCCTGTGCTGTGCCAGAAAGGGCGCTTCGTGGCCGATTCCGGCAACCCCAACGACAACCAGTCCACAGTCGGCCAGAACGGCGAGGTCACGTCCTCGTACGACGCCAGTGCCATCCAGGTCCTCGAGGGTCTGGACGCGGTCCGCAAGCGTCCCGGCATGTACATCGGCTCGACCGGTGAGCGCGGGCTCCACCACCTCGTCTACGAGGTCGTCGACAACTCGGTCGACGAGGCCCTGGCCGGCCACGCGGACACCATCGACGTGACGATCCTCGCCGACGGCGGCGTGCGCGTGATCGACAACGGCCGCGGCATCCCGGTCGGCATCGTGCCGTCCGAGGGGAAGCCGGCCGTCGAGGTCGTGCTGACGGTCCTGCACGCGGGCGGCAAGTTCGGCGGCGGCGGTTACGCCGTCTCCGGCGGTCTGCACGGCGTCGGCGTCTCGGTCGTGAACGCCCTGTCGACCAAGGTCGCGGTCGAGGTGCGGACCGACGGCTTCCGCTGGACCCAGGACTACAAGCTCGGTGTCCCGACGGCGGCCCTCCTGAAGAACGAGGAGACGTCCGAGACGGGCACCTCGGTCACCTTCTGGGCCGACGGCGACATCTTCGAGACCACCGAGTACTCCTTCGAGACGCTGTCGCGCCGCTTCCAGGAGATGGCCTTCCTCAACAAGGGCCTGACCCTCTCGCTGACGGACGAGCGCGAGTCGGCGAAGGCCACGATGGGCGCGGACACCGCCGAGGAGACCGACGACCAGCAGGCGCGCACGGTCAAGTACTACTACGAAGGCGGCATCGTCGACTTCGTGAACCACCTGAACGCGCGCAAGGGCGAGCTGATCCACCCGACGGTCATCGACGTCGAGGCCGAGGACAAGGAGCGCATGCTCTCGGTCGAGATCGCGATGCAGTGGAACTCGCAGTACACGGAGGGGGTCTACTCCTTCGCGAACACGATCCACACGCACGAGGGCGGTACGCACGAGGAGGGCTTCCGTGCGGCCCTGACCGGCCTGGTCAACCGCTACGCGCGCGAGAAGAAGTTCCTCCGCGAGAAGGACGACAACCTCGCCGGCGAGGACATCCGCGAGGGTCTGACGGCGATCATCTCGGTGAAGCTGGGCGAGCCGCAGTTCGAGGGCCAGACGAAGACCAAGCTGGGCAACACGGAGGCGAAGACCTTCGTGCAGAAGGTCGTGCACGAGCACCTCAACGACTGGTTCGACCGGAACCCGAACGAGGCCGCGGACATCATCCGCAAGTCGATCCAGGCGGCCACGGCGCGCGTCGCGGCCCGCAAGGCCCGTGACCTCACCCGTCGCAAGGGTCTGCTGGAGAGCGCCTCGCTGCCGGGCAAGCTGTCGGACTGCCAGTCGAACGACCCGACCAAGTGCGAGATCTTCATCGTCGAGGGCGACTCGGCCGGCGGCTCGGCGAAGTCCGGCCGCAACCCGATGTACCAGGCCATCCTGCCGATCCGCGGCAAGATCCTGAACGTCGAGAAGGCCCGCATCGACAAGATCCTCCAGAACACCGAGGTCCAGGCGCTGATCAGCGCCTTCGGCACGGGTGTGCACGAGGACTTCGACATCGAGAAGCTCCGCTATCACAAGATCATCCTGATGGCGGACGCCGACGTCGACGGCCAGCACATCAACACCCTGCTGCTGACCTTCCTGTTCCGCTTCATGCGCCCGCTGGTCGAGGCCGGTCACGTGTACCTGTCGCGTCCGCCGCTCTACAAGATCAAGTGGGGCCGCGAGGACTTCGAGTACGCGTACTCGGACCGCGAGCGCGACGCCCTGGTGGAGCTCGGCAAGCAGAACGGCAAGCGGATCAGGGAAGACTCGATCCAGCGCTTCAAGGGTCTGGGCGAGATGAACGCCGAGGAACTGCGCATCACCACGATGGACGTGGACCACCGCGTGCTCGGCCAGGTCACCCTGGACGACGCCGCGCAGGCCGACGACCTGTTCTCGGTGCTGATGGGTGAGGACGTCGAAGCCCGGCGCTCCTTCATCCAGCGCAACGCCAAGGACGTTCGCTTCCTCGACATCTGAGTCGGCTCAGCTGACCGCCTGAAAGGACCTTTGACCAGCAATGGCCGACGAAACCACGCCCACCGCCGCGGAATCCGCGGAGGAGCAGCCCGTCGTACGCATCGAGCCCGTCGGGCTCGAGACGGAGATGCAGCGCTCCTACCTCGACTACGCGATGTCCGTCATCGTCTCCCGCGCCCTGCCCGACGTACGGGACGGCCTCAAGCCGGTCCACCGCCGTGTGCTGTACGCGATGTACGACGGCGGCTACCGGCCCGAGAAGGGCTTCTACAAGTGCGCCCGCGTCGTCGGCGACGTCATGGGCACGTACCACCCGCACGGTGACTCCTCGATCTACGACGCCCTGGTCCGCCTGGCCCAGCCGTGGTCGCTGCGCATGCCGCTGGTGGACTCCAACGGCAACTTCGGCTCCCCGGGCAACGACCCGGCGGCCGCGATGCGCTACACCGAGTGCAAGCTCATGCCGCTGGCCATGGAGATGCTCCGGGACATCGACGAGGAGACCGTCGACTTCAAGGACAACTACGACGGCCGCAACCAGGAGCCGACGGTCCTGCCGGCGCGCTTCCCGAACCTGCTGATCAACGGCTCCGCCGGCATCGCGGTCGGCATGGCCACCAACATCCCGCCGCACAACCTGCGCGAGGTCGCGGCCGGCGCCCAGTGGGCGCTGGAGCACCCGGAGGCCTCGCACGAGGAGCTCCAGGACGCGCTCATCGAGCGGATCAAGGGCCCGGACTTCCCGTCGGGCGCCCTGGTCGTGGGCCGCAAGGGCATCGAGGAGGCGTACCGGACCGGTCGCGGCTCCATCACGATGCGCGCGGTGGTCGAGGTCGAGGAGATCCAGAACCGCCAGTGCCTGGTGGTCACGGAGCTCCCGTACCAGACCAACCCCGACAACCTGGCGCAGAAGATCGCCGACCTGGTGAAGGACGGAAAGGTCGGCGGCATCGCCGACGTCCGCGACGAGACCTCGTCCCGTACCGGCCAGCGCCTGGTGATCGTCCTCAAGCGCGACGCCGTCGCCAAGGTCGTGCTGAACAACCTGTACAAGCACACCGACCTGCAGACGAACTTCGGCGCGAACATGCTGGCGCTCGTGGACGGCGTGCCGCGCACGCTGTCGATCGACGCGTTCATCCGCCACTGGGTGACGCACCAGATCGAGGTCATCGTCCGGCGCACGAAGTTCCGCCTGCGCAAGGCGGAGGAGCGCGCCCACATCCTGCGCGGTCTGCTCAAGGCGCTGGACGCGATCGACGAGGTCATCGCGCTGATCCGGCGCAGCAACACGGTCGAGATCGCCCGCGAGGGCCTGATGGGCCTGCTGTCGATCGACGAGATCCAGGCGAACGCGATCCTGGAGATGCAGCTCCGCCGCCTGGCGGCCCTGGAGCGGCAGAAGATCGTCGCCGAGCACGACGAGCTCCAGGCCAAGATCAACGAGTACAACGCGATCCTGGCCTCCGAGGAGCGCCAGCGTCAGATCGTCAGCGAGGAACTGGCCGCGATCGTCGAGAAGTTCGGCGACGACCGGCGTTCCAAGCTGGTCCCCTTCGACGGCGACATGTCCATGGAGGACCTGATCGCCGAAGAGGACATCGTCGTCACGATCACCCACGGCGGGTACGTCAAGCGCACCAAGACCGAGGACTACCGCTCGCAGAAGCGCGGCGGCAAGGGCGTGCGCGGCACGAAGCTGAAGCAGGACGACCTCGTCGACCACTTCTTCGTGTCCACCACGCACCACTGGCTGCTGTTCTTCACGAACAAGGGCCGCGTCTACCGCTCCAAGGCGTACGAGCTGCCGGACGCAGGCCGTGACGCCCGCGGGCAGCACGTGGCGAACCTGCTGGCCTTCCAGCCGGACGAGAAGATCGCCCAGATCCTCGCGATCCGCGACTACGAGGCCGCCCCGTACCTGATCCTGGCCACCAAGGGCGGCCTGGTGAAGAAGACGGCGCTCAAGGACTACGACTCGCCCCGTTCGGGTGGCGTCATCGCGATCAACCTCCGGGAGACGGAGGACGGCAGCGACGACGAGCTGATCGGCGCCGAGCTGGTGTCCGCCGATGACGACCTGCTGCTCATCAGCAAGAAGGCGCAGTCGATCCGCTTCACGGCGACCGACGACTCGCTGCGCCCGATGGGCCGCGCCACCTCGGGCGTGAAGGGCATGAGTTTCCGCGGAGGGGACGAACTGCTCTCCATGAGCGTGGTCCGGCCCGGTACGTTCGTCTTCACCGCGACCGACGGCGGCTACGCCAAGCGGACGCCGGTGGAGGAGTACCGCGTCCAGGGCCGTGGTGGCCTGGGCATCAAGGCGGCGAAGATCGTGGAGGACCGCGGCTCGCTCGTCGGGGCGCTCGTGGTCGACGAAACGGACGAAATCCTCGCCATCACGCTCAGCGGTGGTGTGATTCGTACGCGCGTCAACGAAGTACGGGAGACCGGCCGTGACACCATGGGCGTCCAGCTGATCAACCTGGGTAAGCGCGATGCCGTCGTCGGCATCGCCCGCAACGCGGAGGCCGGTCAGGAAACTGACGAGGCCGACGACAGCGAGAACGAGATCGGGACCGACACGGCTGTCGAAGGACAGGCCGTGGAGGCCGCCGAGGGCACGGAGCCCTCGGCTGGGGAGCACGAGGAGTAAGCGTGAGCGGAGCCACGGGCGCCGGACCGGCCAACACTGGAGCGAACGGTGCCCGTGGCCCCGCCGCGGACTCCCAGGGGGGAACCGTGACGGACACCCGAGGACCGCAGCCGCCTCAGTCGCCTCAGACTCAGGCGGGGGCCGGCCCTCAGCAGCCCTACCACCCGCCGCAGGCGTACTCGGTGCCCCAGGGCCCCGGGGCGCCGCGGGGGGCGGGCGACCCCGGAGCGCAGCGCAAGCCGCGCACGGGGGCCCGTACGGCACCCAGGACGCGCAAGGCGCGGCTCCGGGTGGCCAAGGCCGACCCGTGGTCGGTGATGAAGGTCAGCTTCCTGCTGTCGATCGCGCTGGGCGTGTGCACGATCGTCGCGTCGGTGGTGCTGTGGATGGTCATGGACGCCATGGGCATCTTCTCCAGCGTCGGCGGCACGATCAGTGAGGCGACCGGCTCGAACGAGAGCAACGGCTTCGACCTCCAGACCTTCCTGTCGCTGCCGCGCGTTCTGATCTTCACGACGGTGATCTCGGTCATCGACGTGGTGCTCATGACGGCGCTGGCGACCCTGGGCGCGTTCATCTACAACCTGTCGGCGGGCTTCGTCGGCGGTGTGGAGCTGACGCTCGCCGAGGACGAGTAGAGCTTCCGGAAACGGGGCTGGTGACCTGCGCAGACGGGTCACGGGAACCGATTTTGGAGTCACCGGGTCTGTGCGCTAACCTTCAGAAGTCAGCGCGCAGCGCGGATGGGGCTATAGCTCAGTTGGTTAGAGCGCATCCCTGATAAGGATGAGGCCACAGGTTCAAATCCTGTTAGCCCCACAGTGTCGAAGACCCTCAGGCCCATGGCCTGGGGGTCTTTGTCGTTGGGCCAGTTGGTGGTCTGGTTGATGGGCCGGTAGGTCACCGATCGGTATCGGTCGGTGTGTATTGTTGGGCGCCAGAAGTCCCCTACGTCAACGAAAGACGAGGTCGCGCGGTGAAGAAGCTGCTCCTGGTCGCACTGGCCGCCATCGGCGGGCTCCTCGTGTACCGCCAGATCCAGGCGGACCGCGCAGAGCAGGACCTGTGGACGGAGGCAACCGACTCCGTGCCTTCTGGTTCCGGTGTGTGAGACCCGAGGTTGATCCCAGAGCCCCGACTGCCGCTGCGGTCGGGGCTTTGTGCTGCTCTGTGACGAATTGTTGCAATATGCAAAGAACTTGCTTGCGTTGGCAAACTCGGGGTGGGTGCGTGTGATGGGTGGGCTACGTCGGGTACGGACGGCCGCGGTGACGCTGGCCGCCCTCGGGCTGGTCGCGGTCCTGCCGGGGGCCGCGGGCGCGGCGGTGGCCCCGCAGCCGGTGCCGTCCTACCGGGGTGCGGACGGTGCGGTGGCGGTGACGGGCCAACCCTCCACGGCCGGCGCCCCGGAGATCAAGGCCGGGTCCGTCTACAAGGACTCGATCGCGCCGGGGGAGCGCTACTACCGCCTCAACCTCGACGACCGCTCGAACGTGTACGTCTCCGCGGTGCTCCAGCCCCCGCGCGGCGCCAAGGTCAGCTACAGCGACGGCCTGGAGGTGGAGGTCCTCACCATCGAGAACCGCGCCTGCCTGGGCAGCCCGGGGCGCGCGGCCTTCGGCTACGACCCGGTCCCCCTCAGCGCCGTGGGCGCCCGGATCATCAAGGAGGACGCCGAGTGCCAGGGGGGCGGCACCCCCTACTACGCGAAGGTCACGCGCGAGGCGGCCAAGGACGGGGACCCGGCGGCCTGGCCGCTGGAACTGCGGGTCCAGCGCGAGCCGAAGCTCGGCGCCGCCGGCGCGCCCACCACCGCCCCCAGCGTCTGGCCCTCGGCCTCCCCGACCCTGCCGGGCAGCGACGCGGCCCCGCGGGCCGGCGGGACCGGCTTCAACGACGCGCGGGCCCTGGGCAGCGGGGTCTGGAGCGACGAGCTGCGGCCCGGGCAGACCCGGTTCTACCGGGTGCCGCTCGACTGGGGGCAGCAGCTCGGGCTCGCGGCCGAACTCTCCGCCGCCACCCTGACGAAGGACTCCGGGTACGCCTCGCCCGGGCTCTCCGTCTCGCTCTACAGCCCCTACCGCTCGCTGATCGACGGGGAGGACGCCTCGTACGACGGGAAGCAGGCGGGGCTCACCCTGCCGCGGACACCGCCGGTGGCCTACGAGAACCGCTTCGCCTCCGACCGGAAGGTCGGGGCGGTCCGGGTGGCCGGCTGGTACTACGTCGCGGTCACCATGCCGGGCAAGGTCGGGGAGTTCGTCCAGGACGCGGTACCCGTCCCGCTGACCCTGCGCACCCAGATCATCGGGACCCCGGTCAAGGCGCCGGCCTACGCCGAGGACCTCGCCGCCGCCGGGTTCGGGGTGGGGGCCGAGGACCGCACCGCCGCCAAGGAGGGCACCACGGTGGTGGAGGCCGATGCCGCCGCGGAGACCCGGTCGGTGATGCGGGTGGTCGCGGGCGCCGGCTTCGGTACGGGGACCCTGCTGCTGCTCGTGCTGGGCGGCTGGATCCTGCTGGCCCGGCGGCGCACCCCTTAGAGCTGGGTCAGGGCCCAGATCCCGACGGCGAAGCACAGCACCGCGGCGAGCAGGATCCCGGCGGTGACCTTCGCGGGCGGGGGCGCGAGGGCGGTCGTACGGGGTGCGGCCGGGGGGACCGGCTGCGGTTGGGGCTGCGGCTGCCCGTACGGATGCGGCTGCGGATGCGGATGCGGGGCCGTCGGTACCGTCTGCGCGGTCTGCGGCGCGGGGGTGGCGGCGGCCAGGGGCGGCGGGAGGTGGAAGCTGCCCGTCTCCGAGGGGCCGAACACGCCGAGAGGAACGCCGAGAGGAACGCCGAGGGGAGCGGTGGCGGGAGCGGTCACGGGCGTGGGCGCCGCGGCGGGCTGCGCGGGCACGGCGGGCGAGGGCGTCGGCGGGGTCTCGTACGCGGGTTCCCGGAGGGTCCGGGGGGTGAAACCGGGCGGCACCGGGCCCAGTTGGTCGAACACCTCGACCGGGTCCGCGTCCGGGCCGGGCGGCGGCAGCAGTTCCACGGCCTCGGCGAGGGCCCTGCGCGCCCCGGTGGCCGTCTGGAACCTGCTCCGGGGGTCCGGCTGGAGCAGAGCGGCCAGGACGTCCCACAGCGGCGCGGGAACGCCCTCGGGGGCATCGGGGGTGCCGTGGTCGAAGAACTGCGCCACGAGGGCCTGGGAGTCGGGCTTGGCGCCCTGGAGGAGGTAGAGGCCGACGAGGCCCACGGCGAACAGGTCGGCGGTGAAGTCCGGCTCGGAGCCGAGGAGTTGTTCGGGCGCCAGATAGCCCGGCGTACCGACCACGAAGGCGGTCTCGGTCAGCCGGGGCTCGCCCTTGCGCATGGCGATGCCGAAGTCGGACAGCCGCAGGTGCGGCCGCCCGGTTCCAGTGGCCTCCATCAGGATGTTGGCCGGTTTGATGTCGCGGTGCACGACGCCCTCCGCATGCACCGCCGCCAGCCCCGACAGGAGCTGGTCGAGCAGCGTGCACACGAACCGGGGCGGCAGGGCCCCGTAGTCCCCGATCACATGGGCGAGGGAGCCGCCGGCGACGAGGTCCATGGTGAAGAGGACCTTGTCGTCGTCCGCCGCCCAGCTGGCCGGGGCCAGTACGTGCGGGTGATCGATCCGCAGCGCCTGCTCGCGGACGAACCGCAGCAGGGTGTGGGCATCGCTCTGCAGGAGGACCTTCGCTGCGACGTACCGGCGGCGCCGGTGGTCCCAGGCACGCCATACGGCGCCAGCGCCGCCACGCCCGATCGGGTCGATCAGTTCGTACCGGCCGGCGAAGATCTCACCCATTGCTGCGCCCGTCCCCCGTCGTCAGCCGCATGCGTCGCGTGTCAGTTCTGGTGCGCCTCGTAGTGCGCGACGGCGTCGGAGGTGCGGCCCGCTCCGTACACCCGGAGGAACTCTGCCAGTTCCGGGTGGGTGGGGGCGAGGGTGTCCGCCGCGTCGATGATGTCGCCCGCCGCGGAGACCGAGCGCAGCAGCGACTGGATCTCGCGCACGACGCGCTTGACGGTGGGTGCGCCGGAACCGGTGGCGGCCTGGCTGGTGCTGTTGCTGAGGACGGAACCTCCCTGGGTCTTCTTGATCTCGTCCATCCGGTCGGTCGCCTCTCCCGCGCTGACGCTCCCGTCGGCCACCTGGCCGGCGAGGTCCTGGAGAGCCTGGACCCGCTGGACCACCGCGGGGTTGCCGATCTTGGCCCGCTGACCGCTCATCAGCTGGGACAGCATCGGAGCCGACAGCCCGAGGACGGCAGCGAGGCGGGCCTGGTTCAAACCGAGGTCATCTATGAGCCGGCGGAAGAGCGCGCCGAGCGGCTCCCCGTACCAACTCCGCTGGAGTTCCCTGGCTCTGGCGGTCGCCTCTTGCTGTACTGCGTCCACTCTTACTACTCCCCTTCGCTGGTGCGAACCTCGCGAGCATCTTACGGAGAGTGGTCGCGGGGCGGGAGTCCCTATCATTTTGCGGGATGAGGGGGTACACCCGGTACTCTGTCCTACGGAACGGTCACTCGCTCGCGGGGGACCGGCATGCCCGCACCGGGGGCCTTAGCTCAGTTGGTAGAGCGCTGCCTTTGCAAGGCAGATGTCAGGAGTTCGAATCTCCTAGGCTCCACATCCAAAAACCCTGCCTGACCAGCGGAAACGCTGGTCAGGCAGGGTTTTTTCGTGCAGGTTCCGCGCGGGTGGGAGGGGGCCGTCGGGGGTCAGCGGGGGACCGGGCGGCGGCACAGTTCGTGGAGGCGCGAGATGCGCCAGCCTTCGCCGAGGGGTACGCCCCGCGGGGTCAGCAGGACGCCCGAGTTCGCCCGTACCGCTTCGGTCAGTGCCGGGCCGCGCAGTTCCGGGGAGGCCGTGAGGGTCCGGGCGAGGGCCGTGACCGCGCTGTCGGCCCGCTGCACCGCGCACGAGTGCGCGTGGACGGCCCACACTTCGAGCCCCGCCGCGTACGGGACGAGCGAGCCGAAGGTGCCGAGCCCGCAGTCGGCGGGGATCAGCACCGGACCCCTGGGCGCCACCGCACGGGCGAGGCGCAGGCAGAGCTCCTGGGGGGCCAGTACCGCGAGGACGTCCCGGGCGGCGGCGCCCGCGGACGGGGCCGCGGCCAGGCCGGCCGCGGCGGCCTCCGCGCGGATCCGGCGGGCCAGGTCCGCCCACTGCGCACTGCCGTCGTGCAGGGTCGAGAGAGAGGCCGCCCCCAGTGCGGCCGCTCCCTCGACGATCAGGCCCGGCAGGGAGTCCTGGTCGGGGGTCCAGCTGAGCGCGGTGGCCCCGGGCGGCAGGAAGGGCAGCAGGCAGGTCAGCCCCGCCGCCCCGTAGGCCGCCGCCGCGGACTTGCCGCGGGCCGGGTCGCTGTGTCCGACCACCGCCGCGTAATCCCCTGCCACGACGTCGTCCACGACCCCCGCGGTTTCGTCGTGCACGCGCCAGTCGGCCGCCGTGGGGTGCTCGGCCTTCGCCCGTTCGATCCCGCCGAGCAGCGCCGCCCCCCAGGCGGCCCGCGGGCCGGTGAGCGGGGCGACGACCGCGACTTCGGGTCGCCTCGTCATGGTCAGCCCCAGATGAAGGAGTCGGTCGAGGCAGCCGCCGGCTGCTCCGCGGCGAGGGCCGCGGGGGCTCCGCCGAGGACGAAGGCGGCGGCGATCACGGCGAGCAGAGCGGTGCGGACACGAGACATGGAGAACCCCCGGAAGACGTGTGGTGTGGTGTGGAACCAGCATGCTGCGGGGGCTTCGGCGGTGGCTACGGATGCGAAGTTCCGGGACCGGCCATGGCCAGGGGCGGACACGGCGGGCGGTCCGGCAGCCGCTCCCACCTCTGCGGATGTCCGCATGGCGGACCTCGCTGGCCGTAGTGCGGACCCCTTCTTAGGATCGCGGGTGCGAACCGCGGGGGGTGGTTCGCCAAGCCGAGGGGGCGGTGTGGACTACGTACGGGCCAAGGCTCAGGAGCTGTACCGGATCGCACTGGACGACGCGTCCTGGCGGCCGGAGCTCGTCACCGCCGAACGCGGCTGGACGGACCCGGAGTTCGCCGAGTCGCTGCGCCTGCTCAACCGGCTGGGACTGTTCGTCCCCTCGCCCGAGACCCTCAACGGGTGGACGGCGCTGGCCCCGGACACGGCGCTGCGCAACCTCCTGCTGGAGGAGGAACAGCACACGGGGGCCCTGCTGTCGGCCGTGCAGCAGACCCGGGCCGCGCTCGCCCAGGTCGTCACGGACTTCCAGCCGGTGCACGCCCGGGAACTGTCCTCCGTGCAGATGGAGGTGGTCACCGGCGCCGCCAACGTCTCGGCGGCCCTGGAGGACGCCTCGCAGCGGGTCGAACGCGAGGTGCTCTCCCTGCACCCGGGGCGGGCACTGCCCGCGGAGATGATCGAAGCGGGCCTGGAGCGGGACCGGCTGGCGCTCGGCCGCGGGGTGCAGATCCGCACCATCCACCTCGGCTCCGCGGCGGCCGTGCCGCACATGAGCACCTACCTGCGCAGGCTGAACGCCGCCGGGGCCCAGGTGCGCACCTCGCACACCCTGCCCCTGCGGCTGATCGTGGTGGACCGCTCCCTGGCGATCGTCCCCGCCCCCGAACCGGTGGACGGGGACATCGCCGCCGTCGTGCTGCGCGGGGCGACGCTGGTCGGTGTCCTGCGCGGGATCTTCGAGCACTGCTGGGCGGCCGCGAGCGTGCTGAGCGAGGCGGGCACCGCGGAGGGCACGGCGGTCCCGGGGGGCGGGGGCGACTGGCAGCCCACCGGGCGTCACCGCGAGCTGCTGCGGATGCTGGAGGGCGGACTGACGGACGAGACGATGGCCCGCAAGCTCGGGGTCTCCGAGCGCACGGTCCGCCGTCTCGTCTCCGAGCTGACCGAACGGCTAGGCGCGGCCAGCCGGTTCCAGGCTGGTGTGTGCGCGGTCCGGCTCGGCTGGCTCGACGACTGAGGCCCCGGTGACAGCGGGCTCCTCGGGCTTCGCGGGTGCGGCGGGCTCCTCGGGAGCCGGGACCGCGGCGGCCGTGCGGCCCCAGGCGGTGCCCGCGAGGACCAGCAGCGCGCCCGCCAGGCCGAGCAGTCCGGGCCGGTCCCCGGCCAGGGCGATGCCGAACACGGCGGCCCACACGGGCTCGGTGCCCAGCAGGAGGCTGACCCGCGAGGGCGAGGTCCTGCGGACGGCCCACATCTGGGTGAAGAAGGCGAAGAGCGTGCAGAACACGGACAGGTAGACCAGCCAGAGCCAGTCGGAGACGTCGAAGGCGGCGGCGGCCGCCCACGGGGCTGCGCCGGTGCCCGGCGCGAAGGACAGCAGGGCGAACACCGTGACCGCGCCGCCGAGTTGGAGCGTGGTCATCGACATCGAGTCCGCGCCCTGGACCGACTTCATCCGCGACATCGCGAGGACGTGGACGGTACGGGCCAGGGCCGCGCCCAGCATCAGCAGGTCGCCGAGGGAGGGCGCGGTGAAGCCGGCCCCCTGGGTGAGCAGCAGGACGCCCGCCACCGACAGCCCGGCCGCCGCCATGAACGGGCGCGGCAGCGCGGTCCCGCGGATCCGGCTCTCCGCGATCGGGGTGAAGATCATCGTCAGGCTGATGATGAGTCCGGCGTTGGTCGCCGAGGTGTGCACCACCCCGTAGGTCTCCAGCAGGAAGATGCCGGCGAGGATCAGCCCGAGGACGCCCGCGCCGCGCACCTGCGCCGGGCCGAGGGCGCGGAGCCTGCGCCACCCGGCGATGACCAGCACGGGCAGGGCCACCGCGAACCGCAGCACCAGCACCGCCAGCACGGTCTGGGTGGTGGTGACGCCCTTGGCGGCCAGGTAGCTCGATCCCCACACCACGGCGACCAGCAGGACGGGCAGATCGGTCAGCCAGGCGCGGCGGGCCGCGACGGTGGCGGTGGCGGTCATCGGTACTACTCCTACGGGTGTGGGGGAGGGGCGGAGCGCGGGGCGGTCCGGGCGTGCTCGGGCTGGGCGTGCTCGGGCTGGGTCTGCTCGGGCTGGGTCTGCTCGGGCTGGGTCTGCTCGGGCTGGTTGAGCCCGGGCTCAGCGGGCGGAGTAGGCGATCACCAGGACGTCGCGGTGGGCCGCGGCCTGCGGGTCCACGGGCTGCAGGCCGGTCACCGAGTGCAGGGTCCGGCGGTCGTCGCCGAGCAGGAGGTCGCCGGGCTCGGTCAGGGTGGTGGTGAGCAGGTGCTCGCCGGCGTCGGTGTAGACCCCGCTCTCGCCGCCGGTGACGTTGGTCCGGCCGATCATCAGCGAGGTGATGAAGGTGACCCCGTCACGGTGGCGGCCCTCGGGGGCCGGCTGCCCCTCCTGGTCGGCGGAGGCGATGATCCGGTACGGGTGGAGCTTGATGTTCCAGGTCTTCGTACCGTCGACCGCCGTGAAGATGCGGCCCAGTTCGACCAGGACCGAGCGCAGGAGCTGGTCGCCCACGAAAGTGCCGGTCAGCGGGTCGAAGACGCGCTCCACACCGCCGTTGAGGGGGTTGACGTCCGTTTCCTGGCGGTAGGGCCCGTGGGGGAGCAGGCTCAGCTCGCCGGAGTCCGCGTCGAGCTCGAACTGGCCGTAGCGGCGGAAGCGGTAGGTACCGCCGTCGGCCATGTGCGTGTCGAGCGTCAGCTCGTCCCAGTGGGCGGCGAACCGGGCCCAGTCGGAGGCATCGGCGTCGACCAGGTCGGAGAGGGCCCGGGAGGGCATCAGGTGCCCGCCGGATCCGGCGAGGGCGATGGTGGCGTCGAGGGCGACGGGATGCGTGGTGGAGGCGGCGGTGGAGGTGGTGGCGCTCATGGAATTACTCCGTGGATGACGAGAAGAACGGGAAGAGCCGTCGGTACGGGACGTGCTCAGACGGCCGTGAGCAGGGAGTCGGCGCGGGCGAACGGCGCGGACTCGGCTTCGATCGCCCGCTCCTCCCAGGCCTCGCGGTCCCGCAGGTAGAGCGGCTTGAGGGCGTTGATGGCCCTGGTGTCGGCCCCGCCGGTCCGCAGCCGCCAGGTCACCGAGCCGGTGGTGCGGGCGGCGCAGGTGTCCATGAAGGCCTGGACGGTGAGCCGCAGGTCGCCGAACCAGCGGCCCTCCAGCGCCTCGCGCACCCAGACCTGCTCCAGGTGGCGCTTCTCCCGGATGAGTTCGGCGTCCAGGCAGGCGCTCTCGACGTGCCGGTAGCTGCTGAGCAGCAGGTAGGCGCCGGGCATCTCGCGGATCTCCAGCACCTTCTCGCCGTGGTCGAGGTGCTCCAGGCCGGAGTAGCGGCCGAGACCGTATGCGCCCACGCGGTGGTTGAGCTGGTCGATCAGGTCGGTGAGCGGCATCGGCACCCCGTCGACGGCGACCGGGAGCCCGCGCTCGATGGAGACGGTCAGGGTCTCGGAGTCGCCGGGCAGCGCGGTGGGCCGGCTCCAGGTGTACATGTCCTCCGGGACCGCGTGGCGCTCCGGGTCGTCGAGGATCCCGGACTCGAACTCGCGGCACCACAGGTTGGAGTCACCGCTGACGATCCGGCCGGCCAGCAGGTCGATCCCCGCGGACCGCAGCTCGACGAGCTTCTCCTCGCGGGTGACCGGGTCGAGGTCGTACGGGCTGCCGAAGCTGCCTTCCCAGCCGAGCAGGGTCAGGGCGCCGTTGAGCCGGCGCAGGGTGTTCTGCGAGCGGTTCGCGGTGTGCAGGAGGGTCTGGGCGCCGAGGGCGCGTGCCAGGTCGACCGCGCTGCGGGCGATGAGCGGGCGGCTCAGGGTGGAGCTGACCGGGTGGATGCCGAGGTAGACGGCCTGGGCGGCGATGGCGGGGGCGACGTACTGGCCGGCGAACTCCTCGCGCCGGTCGAGGATGTGGATGGTCGCGCCGAGCGCCTCCGCCACCTGTCGCTTGTACTGGCTCGACTCGTCCTCGCCGATGTCGACGCTGACGGCGTGCACGTCGCGGACGCCCATGCGGCGCAGCCGCAGCAGCAGGTACGAGCTGTCGAGGCCACCGCTGAACAGGGTGACGACGGGACGGTTCGGGTCCAGGGCGTCGAGCTGCGAGAAGGAACGTATGAGCGGGGACGGGGACTGCATGGTCTCTCCAAGCTTGGCGCGGTTCACAAGAGAGGAGATTTCCCTGCGGTGGACTTCCGGACAATGGATTCCGGCCTTCCGCGCCCGGCCATGGCCGGTCCCGGACGCCTCCCGGGCCGGTCCGCGACGGCACGGGAAGAGCCCCCTCGGCCCCGCGCGGAGGCGGGATCGAGGGGGCTCTCGGGGGCTACGGGAGTCCCGGTGCGGGATCAGGCGCGGGCGCGGGCCCTGCGGGTGCGGACGGCGAAGGCGGTGCCGAGGCCGGCGAGTATCGCGATGAGGGCGGCGCCGGTGGCCGCGGTGGTGGTGCGGTCGGTGTCCGAGGCGGCGGTCGGGGCGGTCTCGGCGAGTTCGGCGCCCGCGGCGACGGGGCCCTTGGGGACGACGGCGGTCTGCGGCTTGGCGGCGGGGGTGGCGGCCGGCTTCGCGGCGGGCACGGTGGCGGGCTTCACGGCGGGCTTCACGGGCGGCTTGGCCGAGGGCTTCACGGCCGGCTTGGTGGAGGGCTTGGCGACGGGCTCGGCCTTGGGGAGCAGGTACCAGGCCCTCAAGGCGCCCTCGCCCAGGACGTAGACGTTGAACACGTAGCGGCCCTTGTCCGGTCCGTCCTCGATCTTCTTGAGGTCGTACTGGACGCCCTCGATGACGGCGCGCTTGTGGGTGGTGTCGAGCATCGCCAGCACGCGGCCGGCCCAGCCGTGGCCGGGGGCGCCGGCGCGGATCCAGACCTCGGGGCCCTCGGACTTGTTGCGCAGCACCCCGATCTTGCCCTCGCCCAGGTCGACGATCTCGCCGCCGTAGCGCTCGTCGCCCGAGGGGTCCGCCGACGCCGCGGCCACTGCCGACACCGCCGACACCGAGGTCGCGGCCTGGGAGGGCGCGGCAATGGCCGTCGCGGCGGGGGCCAGGAGGGCTCCGGCGAGGGCGGCGGTGACGATCGAGGTGCGGAGGGCGGTACGCATAACGACTCCTTGGAGCATGGTCGACGAAGGGGCGGAGAGTCGCATGCCGCGGTGTCTCTGTCGGGGTTTCGTCCGGTCAGGTCTGCGGGGCTGCTGATGAGAAATCTACGGATCTTGATCGGCCGGAACGTGGGATTCCTGTCCTGGCTGCGTAACAGCGAACCGGTCGGAAAACTGCCGGATGACGAGGGCGTTCTGCGGTTAAGGTCCTCGGGCTGTGAGCCGATGTGACGATCACTCGGCAACGCTACGGCTGAGGAGAGTTCGGATGACCGTGGATGCGAAGACCACCGGGAAGGCCCTGCGGCTGAGGGAGTTGGGTGCGTCGCTGATCG
This sequence comes from Streptomyces sp. NPDC058401, assembly GCF_042722885.1. Classification (NCBI taxonomy): domain Bacteria; kingdom Bacillati; phylum Actinomycetota; class Actinomycetes; order Kitasatosporales; family Streptomycetaceae; genus Streptomyces; species Streptomyces sp. NPDC058401. The sequence goes on along the minus strand of NZ_JBHXKA010000006.1, from coordinate 3,655 downwards.
TCCTCCCCAACGCCTGGGACGCGGGCAGCGCGGCGGTGATCGAGTCCGCCGGTGCGGCGGCCATCGCCACCACCAGCGGGGGCGTGGCCTGGTCGATCGGCCGCGGGGACGGGCAGCACGCGACGAAGGCGGAGATGCTGGCGGCCGCCGCGCGGATCGTGGCGGCCGTGGACGTCCCGGTCACCGTGGACATCGAGGGCGGCTACGAGGACGTCGCGGCCACCGTGCGCGAGGTGGTGGCGGTGGGCGCCGTCGGGATCAACCTGGAGGACTCCAAGGCGGCCGACGGGACGCTCCACACCGCCGCGGAGCAGGCGGAACGGATCCGCGCCGCTCGCGCGGCGGCCACCGCGGCCGGGCTGCCGGAGCTGGTGATCAACGCCCGTACCGACGTCTTCCTGTTCGGGATCGGCGAGGAGGCCGGCCGTCTCGCCGACGTACTGGCGCGGGTGGAGGCGTACGCGGCCGCCGGGGCCGACGGGATCTTCGTGCCGGGGCTGCTGGACCTGGACGCCCTGTGTGAGATCGCGCGGGGCCCGCTGCCGGTCAACGCCATGGCCGGGCCGGGCGGTCCGTCCGTCGCGGAGCTGGCGAAGGCGGGGGTGCGCCGGGTCAGCGTCGGTACCGGCGTGGCGCAGGCGGCGTACACGGCGGCCCGCGCCGCGGCGGTGGAGGTGCTGGAGCAGGGGACGTACGGGGCGCTCGAAGGGGCGGTCGACTACGGCACGCTCAACGGGCTCTTCGTGAAGCGGTGAAGCGGTGAAACGGCTGTGGGCCGCTCCGGTGTGCGGAGCGGCCCACGGTCGGGGAACAGTCGGGGAACAGTCGGGGAGACGGTCGTATCGGTCGGTCTCGTCGGCCCCGATGTTTCACGTGAAACATCGGGCGGGCTTCACCGGCGGCGGCCGGTCCGCAGCAGGGTCGCCGCCACCACGAGCGCCGTGAGCATCAGCCCGGCGCCGATCCCGAAGGCCAGGTGGTAGCCGGAGGTCAGGGCCGCGGACCGGTCGAGGCCCGTGCCGAGCAGGGAGTCGGTGCGGGCGGCCGCCAGGGTGGAGAGGACGGCGACGCCGAGGGCCATGCCGATCTGCTGGGTGGTGTTGAACAGACCCGAGGCGAGGCCTGCGTCCTGCTCGTCGGCGCCGGACATCCCGAGCGCGGTGAGGGCGGGCAGGGCCAGGCCGAAGCCGGCGGCCAGCAGCATCACGGGGAGCAGGTCGGTGACGTAGTCGGCGTGGACCGGGAGCCGGGTCAGCAGCCCCAGGGCGGCGACGAGCAGTCCGAGGCCGGCGAGCAGGACGGTCCGCTCGCCGAAGCGGGCGTTCAGCGGGGCCGAGGCGAAGAGGGAGACCCCGCCGATGACCACGGCCGCCGGGAGCATCGCCAGGCCGGTCTCGGCGGCTCCGTAGCCGAGCACGTTCTGCAGGTACAGCGCGACCAGGACCTGGAAGGAGAACAGGGCGGCCACCATCAGCATCTGGACCAGGTTCGCGCCGACCACGGTCCGCGAGCGGAAGATCCGCAGCGGTACCAGCGGGGTGCGGGTCCGGGCCTGGCGGACGGTGAAGGCGGCGAGCAGGGCGACCGAGAGCGCGCCCAGGCCGAGGGTGTGCACGGAGACCCAGCCGTAGCGCTCCACTTCGACGACGGTGAAGATGCCGAGCATCAGGCCCGCGGTGACCAGGAGGGCGCCGATGACGTCGGCCCCGGCGCGCAGGCCCAGTCCGCGATCCGCGGGGAGCGCGGGCAGGGCGAGGGCGAGGGCGGCCAGTCCTATGGGCAGGTTGATGAAGAAGATCCAGTGCCAGTCGAGGGCATCGGTCAGGACCCCGCCGAGCACCTGACCCAGGGAGGCTCCGGCCGCTCCGGTGAAGGAGAAGACGGCGATGGCCTTGGCCCGCTCGCGCGGTTCGGTGAACAGCGTGATCAGGATGCCCAGGCTGACGGCGGCGGCCACGGCGCTGCCGAGTCCCTGCAGGAACCGGGCGGCGATCAGCACCTCGGGCGAACCGGCGAATCCGGCGAGCAGGGAGGCTCCGGTGAAGATGCCCGTCCCGGCCAGGAACATCCGCTTGCGGCCGATGAGGTCGCCGAGCCGGCCGGCGAGCAGCAGCAGGCTGCCGAAGGCGATCAGGTAGGCGTTGACGACCCAGCTGAGGCCGGCGGGGGTGAAGCCCAGGTCCTTCTGGATGGCCGGCATCGCGACGGTGACGATGCTGCCGTCGAGGACGGTCATCAGGACCCCGGTGGACAGCACCCCGAGGGCGGTCCAGCGGGAGCGCAGCCCGCGCGGTGCGGCGGCCGGGGCGGCTGTGGTGGGAGCGGGGGCGGGAGCGGTGGGAGCGGAGGTGGCAGGCATCTGTGTCCCCAGTTGGTGATCGGCGGGCCCGGCGGGCTCGGCGGGCTGACTTGGTAAGACCGTATCAGATAGTTCCGTTGCAGACGATCTATTGGGGATCGAATTGCTAGACTGGTGGACATGACAGCCATGGCACCCGCACAGAACGAGCCCGACCTCTCCTTCCTCCTGGACCACAGCAGCCACGTCCTGCGCACCCGGATGGCAGCGGCCCTCGACCGGATCGGGCTCACGGCACGGATGCACTGCGTGCTCGTGCACGCGATCGGCGAGGAGCGGACGCAGATCCAGCTCGCCGAGATCGGGGGCATGGACAAGACGACGATGGTCGTCACCGTCGACGCCCTGGAGAAGGCCGGACTGGCCGAGCGCCGGCAGTCCGGCACCGACCGCCGGGCCCGCGTCATCGTCGTCACGGAGAAGGGCGCGGCCCTGGCGAAGGAGAGCAGCCGCATCGTCGACCAGGTGCACGCCGACGCGCTCGCCTCCCTCGTGGACGCGGACCGCGAGGCCCTGCTGCGGGTGCTGAACCTGCTGGTCAAGGGCGATCTGGAGACCCCGTCGGAGAGCCCGAGGCCGGCCCGCAGGGCCCGCCAGTAACAGCGAGGCATCCCCCGGATGGCCCCGTCACAGGGCCGTCCCGCGCCTTCTGGCAGACAGTGGGACGAGGCACTCAGCCCAGGGGGGCACCACCATGCCGGAGGCGTACGCACATGGGACTGTTCGACTTCATGAGGTCCGACAAGAAGAAGGAACAAGCCGAGAAGGCCGCCGAAAAGGCGGCTGAGCAGGTGCAACAGCAGGCCGCGGCCGCTCCGGCGGCGCCGTCCGCGATGCCCGCCGACACGGGCATCAAGTACACCGACTCGGCAGCGGCGACCAAGGCGGCCGCCGAACGCATGGCGGCATCGGCGCCGCCCAAGGCCGCGCCGATGCCGCCCAAGGCCGCACCCGCGGCTCCGCCCGCCGCGAAGCCCGCCCCGCACACGCCGACGCCGGCCTCCGCCGCGCACAAGGCGGTGCCCGCGGCTCCGATGCCGAAGCCCGCGCCCAAGCCGCAGCGCACGTACACCGTCCGCTCGGGCGACTCGCTCTCCGCGATCGCCCGCCGCGAGCTCGGCAACGAGGGCCGCTGGCGCGAGCTCTACGCCATGAACAAGGGCGTCATCGGCTCGAACCCCGACATGATCCACCCGGGAATGAAGCTCACCCTCCCCAACTAGCGGGGACGCGGAACAGCGAAAAAGAAAGCGAAAAAGGGAGTGGGGGGCCGCTGGAGGTAAAGATAGGGCCCCC